>NZ_JAPZQJ010000360.1:0-6860 GCF_027530405.1 Microcystis sp. LE19-41.2A
TGAAATATTATGGAGATTTTTAAAATATGAATGGATTGAATTTAGCGCCTATAAAGACCGAAAGAGCCTCCTCGCTTACGTTAAAAAAGTGCTGGACAATTTTGGAGGCGAGTATGTAATTAATTTTGCCTAGGTACTTAAGACTTTTAGACTTTTTCCCATCAAAAAGTGCCGATCTTGGAAGTGATCTTGGGGAAATTTAGGCACTTTTTCCCTGAACATTAGGTAATTGACCACCTGATACTAAATCCGTTGAGTATAGGTTACTTATCAGGACAGGCACTCATGCAACAGGCAAGAGGCAAAAGGGTGAATAAATAATCAGTTTTTAATAACCGGATTTAGTATAAAAATGGGTAAAACCCCACACCCTGCACCCACGAAAAACTTTTTCAGCAGACCCTAATTAGGGTTGATCAAGCTTTTTGCCGGTGATTTGGCTAATATATACCCGTTGGCTAATCTTTACTCCTGATCTGGGGATTGTCCGAAAAGATGCTCTACAATTCGCTTAACTTCTGTACGGATGCCGGTGACTTCGTTGCGGAAAAACTGTCGATCGCTCTCAGCTTGAGTGATAAATTGATTTAAGCGCTCGTTGGTTCGTTCAAGACTCCCTGCTATTGTCCTAACTTCACGGGTTAGCTGTGCTATATCTTCTCGATTCTGTTGCGTGAGGACAACGGTAGCCTGTAGTATGCTCTCGATCCGTTCTAATCTTTCATCCGTCATCGGTTACAATCCCTTTAGCGCTTTTTATCGGTCTCTCTACTTAGAATTATATAGGGCTTGCTGAATAAATCTAAAAACCTTGTTGGCATAGTTGGCATAGAAGGCGTGTTTAGTCTTAGCCATCTCAAACAAACTAAAGTCGATCAAGAAGCAATAAAAGAAGGTAGAGAAGAAGGTCAACAACGGGGAAAATTACCAGCAAAATTTAGATTATATTACCCTCGCTACTGCCTTAGACTTAGACAGGGAAAGGGGGCGATAAGTTCCCGAAAACTGCCGTCAAAATCTCTCCGTAATCGGGCAATTTGATGAAACTAATTCTCTCCGTCATGATGACTCTTTTTATCTTTAATTTTGCTATTCGTTTATTGGCTTTGATTGGTTTCCCTATGATACTTTTAACTATTAGTGCCAAAGGTTTTCGCAATCAGTTAAGTTAATCGTTTTTCAATCATTCCAGATGGGAAAAAATTAATCTACCCCGGAGTCATGAATAACGATTAATTATTAATACTTTAACCAAAACGACCGCTAACATAATCTCTAGTGGACTCTTGAGCAGGATTTTGAAAGATAACCTCGGTGCGATCATATTCCACTAAATAACCCACTTTACCGCCTTTTGGGGTCGGTTCAGCATTATAAAAAGCCGTTAAATCAGAAACCCGCGACGCTTGTTGCATATTATGAGTAACAATAACTATAGTATATTGGGTTTTCAATTCGTGAATTAATTCCTCAATTTTTAGAGTAGAAATCGGATCGAGTGCCGCACAGGGTTCATCCATTAAAACAACTTCCGGTTTAACCGCAATAGCGCGGGCAATACATAACCTTTGTTGTTGTCCCCCCGATAAAGCTAAACCACTTTCTTTGAGTTTATCTTTAACATCATCCCAGAGAACGGCTTTTTTTAAAGATTCTTCCACTAATTGATCCATATCACCGATGTAACCATTTAAGCGCGCCCCAAAAGCGATATTTTCATAGATAGATTTAGGAAAAGGATTCGGTTTCTGAAAAACCATACCAATACGACTGCGTAACCCGATAGGATTAACGGAATTACCATAAATATCTTGACCGCGAAAGGTAACTTTTCCCTCAATTTTGGCACTTTTAACCAGATCATTCATGCGATTAAAACAGCGTAAAACTGTACTTTTTCCGCAGCCAGAGGGACCGATAAAAGCGATCGCTTTTTTCTCAGGAATATCAAGGTTAACATCACGAACAGCAAGATTAGAACCATAGTAAACGTTTAAGTTTTTGGTTCTCAAAACTGCATCGGTGACAACATCTTTACTATACATAATTTTCAAAGGAATAGGTGTTGGGGAAAAAGGAAAAGGGAGACGAGGAGAGGGAAGAAAAAAGCTGATAACTGATAACTGATAACTGATAACTGAATTTAGCCAAAACGTCCACTAACATAATCTTTAGTTGCTTGTTCTTGAGGATCACCGAAGATTTTGTCCGTATGATCAAACTCGACTAAATAACCAATTTTGCCACCTTTATCGGTGGCTTCAGCGTTATAAAAAGCCGTTAAATCCGCTACTCTTGTGGCTTGTTGCATATTGTGAGTAACAATAATAATTGTATAACGTTCTTTTAATTCGTGCATTAATTCCTCAACTTTTAAAGTTGAAATTGGATCGAGTGCCGAACAGGGTTCATCCATTAATAATACTTCTGGTTGAGCGGCAATAGCACGAGCAATACATAATCTTTGTTGTTGTCCCCCCGATAGGGAAAAACCGCTTTCTTTCAGTTTATCTTTTACTTCTTCCCAGAGAGCAGCCCGACGCAGGGACTTTTCTACTAATTCATCCAAATCCCCTTTATAACCATTTAATCGCGCTCCGTAAACCACATTATCATAGATGGATTTGGGAAAAGGATTAGGGCGCTGGAACACCATACCAATGTATTTTCTTACTTCGACAGGATCCACGTCTTGAGAGTAAATATCTTGGTTATGATAAAAAACTTTGCCGTCAATACGAAAACCGTGAATTAAATCATTGAGACGATTAAAACACCTGAGAATGGTACTTTTTCCGCAGCCAGAGGGTCCGATAAAAGCGGTGACTTTATTTTTGGGAATATCGATGGAAACGTCTCGTACTGCCCGATAATTACCATAGTATATATCAGCCTTATCGACCTTTAAAACGGTTCCTGTAGAATGGGGGTTAGAGTTAGTTAGCATAAATTATTTACCTTGAGTTTGGCTAATTGAGGAATTGGAAAGATAGGTGGATTTTTACTTAAATATCCCTTTTTGCTTTTCACTTTTTCCCTGACTTAAGTAGAGAGGCACAATTATTTGTAGGATGGGTTAGAGGTAGCGTAAACTATGCGGGCGTTGGGTTTCATGCTTCAACTCAACCTACGTTCTTTTTCCTTGACTTAATAGGTTTTCTGGCGCGTGGCTAAACGGGATAAAATGTTAGTTAACAACACCAAAAGCACCAGAATTAAAGCACCTGCCCAAGCTAATTGCTGTTGAGGGGCAAAAGGGGCAGTAGCAAAGTTGAAAACTAAGACCGAAAGGGTGGCAATCGGTTCAAAGACACCCCGAGGCCAAAAGTTAGAGAATAATGCCGTAAAAATTAAGGAGGCGGTTTCCCCGGCAGCCCTAGCAATTGCTAAAGTCACACCGGTTAAAATAGCGGGAACTGCGGCAGGAAGGACAATTTTTAGGACGGTTTGGTAGTTATAGGCCCCTAAACCCATGGCCGCCCAGCGGATGTCTTGGGGAACGATTTTTAAAGCCTCATCGGTGGTTCTAATAATAGTGGGTAACATTAACACCGCTAAACCGATCGAACCAGCTAGGGCAGAAAAGCCTAAAAGGGCTGTTCCTTCGCCAAATAAGGGCGCAACTAACAAACCGAAGGCGAAAACCCCGACAATAATCGAAGGGACACCCGCTAAAACGTTGGTAGCAAAGCGCACACCCTGGGCAAGTTTGTTATCACCGCTAAATTCCGAGAGATAAACCGCCGCTAAAACGCCAATGGGAACTGCGATCGCTGTGGCCAGGGCGACGACGATAATTGTCCCTAAAATGGCGTTAGCGATGCCTCCTCCTCCTAACCCCGGCGGTGGCGGTAATTTGGTAAAGAGATTGGCGTTTAAACGGCCCACCCCTTGCACAAAAACGAAGCCTAGGACGGCAAAGAGGGGAATCACGGTTACGGCTAAACATAAACCCGATAGGACGGTCATAATTGTCCCCAATAGCGATCGAGGACTACTCGGTTTCTTTTTGAGATTATTGCCTAAATTCGCACTATCCATATCAGTTATCAGTTATCAGTTATCAGTAATCAGTGAACAGTAAGTAGGTAGGTGTTAAAAGTTGTCAGACACCCCCCTTATCAAGGGGGGATTAAGGGTAGGGTTGATTCATGAATCAACCCTACTATGAATCAAGCCTAGGATTAAGGGGGGATTAAGGGAGGATCGAAGCTAAAATCCATTTTTAATTTAATTATAACCAGCTACTTAAACAGTAATCAGTTATCAGTAATCAGTGAACAGTAATCAGTTATCAGTGATTAGTAAACAGTGAAAAGTGAAAAGACAGCAGTAAACTGCCATTTGATGATGAACACTTAATACAAACTGCTCACTTAATACTCAAAACTTAAAACTCAAAACTGATAACTGATAACTGACGACCGACGGCTTAATACTTAGCTTTGACGCGATTAACGATTAATTCTGCGAAGATATTGACTACTAGGGTCAAAACCAAGAGAACAAAACCCGCATACATTAAAGCTGATACTTGCATTCCCGATGCTTCGGCGAATTGGTTAGCCAATAAGGAAGCGATCGTGTTAGCAGGGGCGAGAATAGAGGCACTAATGCGGTTAGAATTGCCGATAATCATCGTTACTGCCATGGTTTCCCCTAAAGCGCGCCCTAAAGCTAACATAATCCCCCCAACAATCCCAGAAAAAGCGGCAGGAATTAAGACCCGAAAAATCGTTTCCCAACGGGTGGCCCCCAAACCTAGGGAAGCTTGCCGCAAATCCGGCGGTAAAGCGGCCAAAGAGTCACGAGAGATAGCGATAATAATCGGCAGGATCATAATTGCTAAAATAACCCCCGCCGGTAACATTCCAGGACCCCCTAAAGGAGTACTAAACAGAGGAATCCAACTAAAATTAGCATTTAACCAGTTACCAAGGGGTCTGAGGATAGGAATCAATACAAAGATACCCCATAATCCGTAAACAACACTGGGAATAGCGGCCAAAAGTTGTACGAGAAAAACCAAAATTGTCCGCGCATTTAAGGGAATAAAATCTTCGCTTAAAAAAATGGCTGAACCGATGCCGAGGGGAACAGCAATCAGGAGGGCAATCAGAGAACTAACGAGAGTTCCGTAGATAACGGGCAGAACTCCGAATTCTTCGCGACCGCGCACGGGATTCCAAGCACTACTGGTCAAAAATCCCAGACCAAAGGTTTGAATCGCCGGTAAAGCCCGAATAAAAATAACTAGGGCAATTAGGAGCAAAATTACCCCAATAGCGATGGCAAAGGCGGTAGTTAATCCAACAAAGCCTTTATCGAGGATTTTTTCCGATTCTGGACGTTCTTTAAAATTTGAGTCGGGTGAAACTGTGGGCGCACTCATGATTAGGGTTTAAATCCAGCTAGTTTGCGGTAGCTAAGGTCGAAATTGACCTCTCTCCACTATTATTGTAACTTTGAATACATTTTTTCGGCTACTAATCCACCTTGATTGTGTAATCGGGATAGATGACATCGGCAGCGGCGGCTACTCGTTCGCGGACATTTTTCGGTAGGGGAATATAACCAAGGGCGGCGGACTGTTCCTGTCCCTGATTGAGTCCAAATTCGATCATCGCCTCCATAGCTAAAGCTTTTTGGGGATCGTTGTATTTTTTATAAACCAACATCCAACTATAGGTGACAATGGGGTAGGAATTTTCCCCCGGGGGATCAACGATAAAAGCCCGCAGATTTTCGGGTAATTCCACCGTGGCTAAGGTGGCAGCGGCATTAGTTTCATTGGGGATAACAAATTGACCGGCTTGGTTTTGTAAAGTGGCCATGGGCAGGTTATTATTTTTAGCGAAACCGTACTCGATATAGCCAATCGAGCCTTGATTTTGTTGAATTAGGGCAGTTACACCCTCATTGCCCCTACCGCCAAGAAATTTACCTTTTTTGGTCGGCCATTGTACGGCTTTTCCTTCACCGATGCTTTTTTTCCATTCGGGACTAACGGCGCTTAAAAACTTAGTAAAAACCCCCGTTGTTCCGCTACCGTCTGCCCGGTGAACTACGGTAATTTCTTCATCGGGTAGTTTTAAATCGGGGTTATCGGCGGCGATTTTGGCATCGTTCCAACGGGTAATCGTGCCTAAAAAGATGCCTATATATGCTTCCCTACTTAGTTTCAGCCCTTCTACTCCGGGCAAATTATAAGCCATAACGATGCTTCCCGCCGTCATCGGTAGCAGTAAAACCCCGCGGCTAACTCTGGCCATATCTTCGTCAGTCATGGCTACGTCGGAAGCGCCAAAATCGATCGTGCCTTGGATAAATTGTTCGACTCCCGCCCCGCTACCGGTAGATTGATAGTTAATTAGTAGTTTGGAAAGTATTTGATTGATGGTGACAAACCAGTTTTGATATAGGGGTGCAGGAAAAGAAGCGCCCGCACCATTGAGGGCGACCTCTCCCTTTAGGGGAACTTGGGCGATTCTATTGTCCCCTTCTGTGCTAGTTCCCGGCGTATCGCCGCCACCACAAGCGGTTAAAGTCGCTGTTAAAGTCGCTAGGGATAAGGCTGTTAGTAAATTGGTCTTGTTTCTGCTGGGCATAGGATTAATTTTGAGCCGTAAACTGCCTTAAATTTTACGCTAAAAGTTACCACTGCTTGGTAAAGAATAGGTTAAGAAGTGAATAAAAAAACATAATGTATTGTCAAGAAAAGTTTTCTCGATAACTAGACAAAAATCTCAACTTCTTTTACTATTTGTTTTGACTAAACATTAGTTTTAAGTAGGGAGGCACAATTATTTGTAGGATGGGTTAGCGGTAGCGTAACCCATGCAGGCGTTGGGTTTCATGCT
>NZ_JAPZQJ010000066.1:0-3329 GCF_027530405.1 Microcystis sp. LE19-41.2A
ATGTACTACAAGAAGGATAATGCAAGGTTTTTGAACGTCCCAATCCTATTTTCTTGCACTAACATCGGACTTTAACAGGTCAAAAGCTTTATTTTAAAAGGGTTTTACCATTATTCAGCAAACCCTAATTATAACCAGCTACTTAAGTAAAACGTAGATACATTATTACTATCTAACAATTAATTGAGATTACCTACTTAATTAAAAATTAACTTCGTTTTGATGCACGGAATCCAAATAAAACTTGATTACATCTTCTGATGTACCCTGACATTGTAACTGGCCTTTATTTAGCCAAATTGCTTGGTCACAGGACTCTTGAATTAAAGTCAAATCGTGGGAAACTACTAAAATAGTAGCGTTAGAATTCCAGAATTTTTTTAAACGTCGTTTACACTTATTTTTAAAACTTTCATCCCCGACGGAAAGGACTTCATCGAGAATAAGAATATCGGGGTGAACCTCCGTGGCGATCGCAAATCCTAAACGAGCCACCATCCCGGAAGAAAGAGATTTCACCGGCGCTCCCATATATTCTTCTAACTCAGCAAAGTCAAGGATATCTTTGGTTTTTTCCTTCATTTCCTGACGGGAAAATCCCAGCATTACCCCATAGAGAATAATATTATCTTTTACTGGTAAATCTGGATCAAAACCCGCTCCTAATTCAATTAGAGAGGCAATTTGTCCCCTGACTCTCACCTGTCCCTTTGTCGGTTCCAGAATACCACAAATAACTTTTAAGAGAGTAGATTTTCCTGCGCCATTAGCTCCAATGATACCTAATTTTGCTCCAGAATTAATGACTAAATCTATATCATCTAGAACTAATTTTTTGGCCGGTTGACGATATTTACCTTCAAGAATAGAGAAGATTGTCCTTTTTAGATCGTAGGAGAATTCTTCTTGAGTACGTCTTTCGAGAGACACTTGATCGAGTCGAATTACTTCTGTCATTTATAATAAATCCATAAATAAATGTCGCCAGAGTCGGAAGCAAGTCCAACCAATTCCTAAGATGATGATCCCACCGAGTAGAGATTGAAAAATCAAACCAAAATCCGGTAATCCGGGGGAAAGGGACAATTGGCGAATACTTTCGATTACTGGCAATAATGGGTTTAATAGGAGGAATGGTTGTACGGAGGGAGGAATAATTTCCGGGGGATAAAAAATCGGGCTGCTAATCCAAGCGACAAAACAAACAATTTCGTAAAAATAGGGTAAGTCTCTGAAGAAAACGTAGAGGGTACTGACAAAGAAACCCACTCCCGTGCAAACCAGAGAAAGACCGATCAAAGGAAAAATCAGAGCAATTACATTAATTAAACTTTGAGATTTCCAGAGAGTTACTATAGCCAAAAGGGGAAAGATACTAATAGCAAATTGAAAAATATTTGCCACTACCATCGAAAGGGGAAAGATGCTAACCGGCAGACGAATTTTATTTAAAATACTGCCATTACTAACGATACTAGGTAAAGCTTGGTTAGTGGAAGCATTAAAAAAATTTATTACTACTAAACCAGTGAAAGCCGCTAGGACATAGTTAACTATAGAATTATCAAAATAAGAGGCGAAAACCGTGCCGAAAATTGCCGTGTATAGTGCAGTCATAATCAGGGGATTTAACAAGGACCAGTAAACCCCCAGAAAAGAACCCCGATAGCGTCCCTTGAGATTACGTTCCACTAAAACACTAAGCAACTCGTAATATCGCCGCGCTGTTGACCATCTAGTTTTTGTCTGGAGATCGGTCATAGGGATAATTGTCATCTTGTCAGTATTCAGTGCTTCATTCTAAACGATTACCGTCAATTTTGTCTATCGATCGAGAGGGGAATCTAGTTTTTATCCAGTTCCCGATGACTCTCCCTCTCGGGAAAAAGTTCCCTTCCTAGGCCATTTATCTGGCTCAAAAAGCTTAAAAACCGCTAAAAGCCTCTTTTTTTAGGTTTGAACTCGGTTTTTAGGGACAGCCTCAGCTAATTGACCTAGACTCTAGCAGGTTTGCCAATAAAATAGACATCAGATAAAAGCCAAGAAACGCCGATTTAAACACAGTTAATCTCAGAAAAACCGGAGTCAAAGACCGATAACTGAACAACTTCCTAACAGCCAAACCAAGAATTTAATCTAATTGATGTCCCGTCAGTTCCACAAATATATCTTCGAGGTTGGAAGGGCGGCACATTACTCCAGTTTTATCGCTCAAACTGTCAAGATAGGCATTGGCATCGGCCACGGTGGGGAAGAATTTATAATCGATTTTATCGCCAACTTGTTTGATAACTAACCCTTCGCCATACTTAGTGCGAAAATCCGTTATAGTTCCTAATTCGATTAATTTGCCTGCGTCCATAATGCCAATTCTGCCCAGTTTTCCTGTGCCGTTATCCTGACAGAGAAATTCCACTTCTTCCATGTAGTGAGTGGTTAATAAAATTGTCATTCCTTGCTGGTTTAAATCGCGAATTACTTCCCACAAACGACGACGATTTTGGGGATCTAAACCGACAGTCGGTTCATCGAGAAAGAGGATTTTTGGTTCGTGAAGAAGAGCGCGAGCAATCTGTAAACGTCGTTTCATCCCTCCGGAAAGAGTTTTAGCAAGGGCAGATTTTCGATCGCTTAAACTGACATAATCTAAATAGCGATCGATTAATTCCTGTCTCTGGGGATTGGGGATATGGTGCATCCGGCCGTGAAATTCCAGATTTTCCCAGACGGTTAATTCCCCATCAACGCTAATCTGTTGTAAGACTACCCCTATATTTTTCTTCACCTGATCGCGGTATTTTTTCACATCATACCCCGCCACTTCGATTTCTCCTTGACTCGCTTCGGTTAGGGTGATAATCATGCGGATTGTCGTCGATTTTCCCGCACCGTTGGGACCGAGTAAACCAAAGATTTCCCCTTTTTCGATGGTAAAGGAAAGCTCGTTAACTACTGGGAGATTGTTATAGATTTTAGAAACGCGATCGAGAGCAATAGCGGAGGTCATCGAAAATTTGGGTCTGAAACCCCGTCGTTCTACGACGGCTTTACCGTTAAATATTAGCGCATTTACACGATATATGCTAGAATGCGAGATATGGAAAAGCTATCGCTACCGATTTTACCCAACACCAGAACAAGAGTCGCTATTGCGGCGCACTTTGGGCTGTGTAAGATTAGTTTACAACAAAGCTCTCCACGAACGAACACAAGCTTGGTACGAAAAGCAAGAAAGAGTAGGCTACGCTCAAACTTCTTCAATGTTGACCGATTGGAAAAAGCAAGAAGAATTAGACTTTCTCAATGAAGTAAGCTGTGTACCCTTACAA
>NZ_JAPZQJ010000137.1:0-5358 GCF_027530405.1 Microcystis sp. LE19-41.2A
CTGGGACTTTTTCTCTGAAAATTAGGTAATTGACCAGATGAGAATCGGTAAAACCCTACACCCCACACCCCACACCCCACACCCTGTCCCCACGAAAAACTTTTTCAGCAGACCCTAATTAGGGGTCTCAAGACCCCCCTAACGGCCACCGAGAAAACCTTCACCAGCTAAGTATTTTTACTCAAGTCTCTGGAGGGGGACAGCTTATGTGACAGTTGAGGGTGCGGAATGTGGGTTTCTTCTCTCCTGCCAAGGTTCTACATTGGCACGAGAAAAGGGAGGATATTCCTCCCTTCCCTGATGGGTTATACAAGAACTAGAACCTCTGGAAGTGCGTTGCAAGGGAGATGCTTGCAACGAGGTAAGTAGGGAGGCACAATTATTTGTAGGATGGGTTAGCGGTGGCGCAACATGATCGGACGTTGGGTTTCATGCTTCAACCCAACCTACGTTCTGGAAGTGCGTTGCAAGGGATACCCTTGCAACGAGGTGGAAATGAGAAGAACCCCTTACTGATTAATTTTTCACAAAAGTAAATTTACCATTTTTACCATCGGCATCCATTTTAATTTGTGCCACGGAGAATTTATCCTGAATGATTTCCCCTTCGGGAGTAAAAGCAATATCTCCCAGGACAGTGACATACTTACCCGCTAAAATTTCCTGATTTAATTGTTGGCGAATTTGTTCGAGGGAAAGTGTACTGAGTTTATTTTTATCATCTACTCGTTTTAAGGCCTCGACAAAAACTTGAATTCCCGTAAAAGCTTGAGCAGTAAATTGGGGCGGTGCTTTTTTATTTTCTGCTGTATAAGCGGCGACAAAATCCCGATTAATAGGATTATCTAATTCCGGATTATAAGCTTGAGCAATGATAATGCCATCACATTGAGCTTGACAAACTGGGAAAATATTAGAAGTATTTAAACCATTGCCACCAATAATTAATCCCTGATAGCCTAATTGTCGCAACTGTTTGACCAAATTGCCCCCGTCAGCAACCAAACCAGAAATAACCACTAAATCCGGTTTAATATTAATAGCGGCGGTGGCTTGGTTTTGAAAATCTGTATCGGTGGTTTGGAATTTCTGCACGGTGACAATATCAAGATTTAAACTCTTCAGGGTTTCTTGAAAAGTTTCCGTTTCCGATTTACTAAAAGCATCATTTTGGGCAAAAAAGACAGCCACTTTTTTAATCTTGGGATCGATTTTTAAAGCGGTTTTAACCGCATTGGGAGCGACCACAGCCACAGGAGCGGACACCCTACCCACATATTCACCGATCTGGGGGATACCTTTAGCCGTGTTAGAGGGGCCGAGAATGGGAACTTTGGCTCGATCGGCGATCGGACTAGCGGCAAAAGCTTGTTGGGACAGGGACGGACCGAGAATACCCACCACCTTATCTTTGGTGATGAGGGTATTGATGGCGTTGATCGCTCCCGGTTCATCCCCGGTCACATCCTGGATAATAACTTTAATCGGTGTTCCATTGACTCCGCCCTTTTTATTAAAATATGTTTCAGCCATCTTGACACCGATCACCTGTTCCTGTCCCAATAGGGCGAGATTGCTGGTTTGAGCTAAGGCTGCACCGATGGGAATAGCAGCAGTGGCGGCGTTTTCTGCGGGACTGGGGTTAGTTTGACTGGTGGGAGTGCTGGAATTACAGGCCACCACTAAACCAAAAGTGACTAGGGATAATATTAAGGGGATTAATAAACGTTTTCTGAGCATCTTAACTCTCCAGAGACTGATATTGTTGATGACACTATTATTTCGCTAATCGGGTTGATTTCAGCGATAATTCTCGACGCGATCGAACCGGATTCTGCTCCCTTAGCACCCTTTCTTTCCCCTAATTTTGTCGATTAACCTCCCAGTCTCATACTAAATCCTGTTTAAAAGGCATAGGAGAGTGGGGTGTAGGGTGTAGGGTGTAGGGTGTAGGGTGTGGGGAGAAGGGAGAAACAATTCATAACTTGAGAGTTAATCACACTATTGAAAACGGATTTGGTCTAACCTCCCTTTTCAGAAAAACGATTTGCCTTTTCTGGTTCTGTCGCCTAACCTAGTAGTTAGGGAATTTATTATCGCCTTTCCCGTTAACAAAACCCAGCAAGCGAAAACATCCATTTAAGATTATGACTAACCCCGTTATTCACGCCTTTTTCCTCGGACGAGCGATCGCTGAAGTGGTCAGTGAACAGCTAGAAGATGCGTTCACCAACGCTTTAAGCGAATTAGGCAAATTTGATGCCGAACAACGGGAAAACCTGCGGCAATTCGTCGAAGAAGTGCAAATGAGAGCCGATCGAGCCATGGAAAAGGGAGTATATACTGAGACAGACTCCAGTGGTTCCTCCAGTGCCGATGTGCAGGAAAACATCGACGAAATGCGGGCCGAAATCGCCCAATTGCGCTCGGAACTCAAAAACTACCAGAATTAACCAAAAACCCTCTTTTAGTCGCTTTAAAGCCCCAAAAATTGCGTGTCAGCCCTTCTACCCGTCCCCGTTACCCTAGAGTTAAACCCAGCAATGCCGGCCCTCCAAGTCGCCAAAAATAGCTATCGTTGGAATCGAGAAAACTATTCCATCAATCGTCGTCGTCTAGATATTTGGCGATTCGTTCTGACTGTACTTTATCAATTCTGGCTCAACGGTAAAAAATGGAGCTATAACGGTGGCTATAGCCAGGAAAAACTCGCCAGCAGACGCAGAAAACAAGCCGCTTGGATTCGGGAAACCATGCTAGAATTGGGTCCAACTTTTATTAAAGTCGGTCAACTGTTCTCCACCCGGGCCGATCTTTTTCCCCTCGAATATGTGGAAGAACTCTCGAAACTACAGGATCAGGTTCCCGCATTTACCTACGAACAGGCCAGCAAAATTATCGAGGTATCCCTCGGTAAACCCCTCAATCAACTCTTTAAAAGCTTCGATCCCATCCCCCTAGCAGCCGCTAGTTTAGGACAAGTTCACCGGGCCCAACTGAAGAGCGGGGAAGATGTGGTGGTCAAAGTCCAACGGCCCGGATTGAAAAAATTATTTAGTATCGATCTGACCATCCTAAAAAAAATCGCCCAATATTTCCAAAATCATCCCAAATGGGGTAAAGGTCGCGATTGGACGGGTATTTATGAAGAATGCTGTAAAATTCTCTGGGAAGAAACCGATTATCTCAATGAAGGTCGTAACGCTGACACTTTTCGCCGTAATTTTCGCGAGGAAGATTGGGTCAAAGTACCGAAAGTCTATTGGCGCTACACCGCTCCCCGGGTTTTAACCCTAGAATACCTCCCCGGCATCAAAATCAGTCATTATGAAGCCCTAGAAGCAGCCGGACTCGATCGCAAATTGTTGGCTAAACTAGGGGCAAAAGCCTATCTAATTCAACTACTCAATAACGGCTTTTTTCACGCGGATCCTCACCCTGGCAATATTGCCGTTGATAGTGATGGCTCCCTAATTTTCTACGATTTCGGCATGATGGGACAAATTAAAACCAACGTGCGCGAAAAATTAATGCAGACTCTCTTGGGAATTGCCCAAAAAGATGCCGATCGCGTGGTCACTTCTCTGGTGGATTTAGGAGCATTAACTGCTAATGGTGATATGGGAGCAGTGCGGCGATCGATCCAGTATATGCTCGATAACTTCATGGATAAACCCTTTGAGGAACAGTCCGTAGCCTCTATCAGCGATGATCTCTATGAAATCGCCTACGATCAGCCTTTTCGCTTTCCCGCTACCTTTACCTTCGTTATGCGGGCATTTTCTACCCTGGAAGGGGTAGGCAAAGGACTCGATCCCGAATTTAACTTTATGGAAGTGGCCCAACCTTTTGCCCTGCAATTAGTAAATGATATGACAGGAAATAATGGCAGTAATATCCTCGATGAGTTAGGACGACAAGCAGCCCAAGTGAGCAGCACCGCCCTGAGTTTACCCCGACGCATCGATGATACGATCGAAAAATTAGAACGGGGTGATATCCGTGTCCGGGTCCGTTCGAGCGAATCCGATCGACTTTTGCGGCGATTGGGTATGATTCAAATGGGAACCAACTATACTTTACTGGTCAGTGCTTTACTTATCTCAGCGACGCTTCTATTCGTCAGTGGTTTTGGTTGGTTGACTTTAGTGCCGATGGCGATTTCCCTGCTGCCGGGGATAGCTCTTGTGAGACTTTGGCGAAAAATTGAACGTCAGGATCGCATGATGTAATTGATTGCGGGATAATAAATATTGTGTTAAAAGCAGAAATTTCGATGAACAATCTTTCTTTTGGAGGAATGACCGATCCTGGTGTAGTGCGATCGGTTAATCAGGATAGTTATTATATCGACCCCGAGCGGCGCTTTTTTATCGTTGCTGATGGTATGGGAGGTCATGCGGGGGGCCAGGAAGCTAGTCAAATCGCCACTGAAACTATCCAAGC
Organism: Microcystis sp. LE19-41.2A; assembly: GCF_027530405.1. Classification (NCBI taxonomy): domain Bacteria; kingdom Bacillati; phylum Cyanobacteriota; class Cyanophyceae; order Chroococcales; family Microcystaceae; genus Microcystis; species Microcystis sp. LE19-41.2A. Next base: position 4,447 of record NZ_JAPZQJ010000137.1, read on the forward strand.
TCATCTAGAAGAACACTGGAATTCGCCCCGGGCTGCCGGGGAATTGCTGCAGGAGGCAATTACCGTCGCTAACGAGAAGATTATCGAAGATCAGCTAAAAAATCCCGAAAGACAGGACATGGGGACAACCCTAGTCATGGCTATCTTCCGAGATGATGGCTCTTGGTACACCCATATTGGTGATTCCCGTCTCTATCGCTTTCGTGAGCAAAAATTAGAACAGGTGACGGAGGATCATACGTGGATAGCTAGGGCGATAAAAATGGGCGATCTGTCCGAAGAAGAAGCCAAAAACCACCCTTGGCGGCACGTTTTATTTCAATGTCTCGGTCGTTGCGATTTGCCCCCAGTGACGGTATCTCCCCTCGATCTGCAATCCGGCGATAGTTTAATTCTCTGTAGTGATGGTTTGACGGAAGAACTGTCCGACGAGGAAATTAGCGATTATTTGCAAACCAGTGCCGATTGTCAGGAAATTGTCGAGAATTTAGTGGCAGCGGCCAAAGAAGCCGGCGGTTCTGATAATATCACCGTGGTCATGGTCAGCTGTTGACTATCTAGGGTTTGCGGCAAAAAGTTTCTCGTGGGGAAGTGGGGAAGTGGGGGAATTTCAACTAAAACCCTAACACCCTAACACCCTAACACCCTAACACCCGATCTCCTGACTTGAAAATAGAGGCTGAAATAACGCCAATTCGTCAATCATACTAAATCCGCTGAGTATAGGCTACATATCAGGAGAGGCACTCCTGCAAGGGGAGTGACTCTTAAATTATCGAAAATTTGGGTTGAAAACCTCGCCCTTTAGGGCGACTTTATGTTAGCATTAAATTGAGTCGTTGACTTTGGGAACGCAGGAAACAAGCGACACTCCGTAATCCCTAAATCTCTAACCATCACTGGTACAAAAGC
>NZ_JAPZQJ010000089.1:0-2771 GCF_027530405.1 Microcystis sp. LE19-41.2A
GGTTCTTCGGTTTGTGTTATGCAATGGAGGGGGGTTATAAGGGATGAAACCCTTATATAGAAAGACATTTGGCGATTTTTGTCAATTGTTTTCGATCTAGAACGAGCTAATCAATTAAGTCTCTTGCCGGATAAGGATTTAGTCGATTTATGCCCCCTGATCGAATCATACCAAGTAACGAAGAGCCAAATTTCCCTAAACCCCTAAATCCCTATCACCCTATCACCCCAAAACCCTATCACCCTATCTCCTGACTCCTGATAACTGATAACTGATTATTGAATTACTTCTTTAATAATCGTTAAAACATCATCATTGATATTGCGAGGATTGCGCTGGTATAACTTATCTCTTTCCAATTTTAAAACTCGATCGATGATTTTTCGCACATCTTCGGGAGCGTTTAAAATCGGTTCTTGGATATTTTGGAGATTATTATCAGAATTAGTCATAGGGCAGATTTTTTAATATTTACAGCCGCGGCATCTCCAACAAAATCCCTGCCGGGGTACGTTAATCTATTACTAACGCACCCTCAGCCTAGATTGTTTCTCTAGACGAAACTTAAATAGGGTAACTTTTGTGCGGTAGATTGAATTAGATCGAGATTTTGTAAAAGCTGTCCGCAGGTATCCCAATCACCTTCTATTAACATCTGTCGGGAACCTTCATTCATAGAGACGGTAGCGACAAAATCCCCCCATTCCACCGTCATGGTTGGCAAAGAAAGATCGACGGGAATTTCGGGATTAGCTGCAATTAAATCCTGTAAATGGGCGATAGTTTTAGCCTCAGCAGTGACACAGGGAACCCCATTAGCGATACAATTGCCAAAAAATATTTCGGCGAAACTTTCCCCGATAATTGCTTGAATTCCCCAACGTAAAATCGCTTGCGGTGCGTGTTCCCGAGAAGAGCCACAACCAAAATTACCATTAACTACCAAAATTTTCGCCCCTTGGTACTGGGGTAGATCGAAAGGATGACTCCCCTGTAAAGCGGCTCGATCATCGGCGAACACTTGTTCTCCTAAACCTTCAAAGGTGATACAACGCAAAAAACGAGCCGGAATAATGCGATCGGTGTCAATATCGTTGCCTCGCAAGGGTAAAGCTCGTCCGGAGATGGTTTTAACTTGACTCATGATCTTTTTCTAACTTTTACTAGCAGTGACAAAAAAAAGTGGTTGCATCTTGCCATACTCCCTGATCGGTGGCATTTTTCTCGATTTCTCGGCGATAATTGTTCACTAGAGTCGCAATTTCGGCAGCCGATAGGCGACCGAACCGCCTTTTTTTAACCATTGATACCATTTTGCCAGCACTTGCGGGATATCGGGGAAAAGTGCAATCGCCAGAGAACAGGTGATCAGATCGAAACTAGACTCGGCAAAGTCAATAGCAGCTATATCGGCGTTAATTAGGTCAATATTCTCGATATTTAATGCTTCTAGCTTTTTTTCGGCTCTGGCAATCATTTCCGGCGTGAAATCAACCCCGATGACACTTTTCACTTTTGGGGCAATTGCGACCGCTATAAATCCCGTTCCCGTTGCCACGTCTAGCACAGATTGGCTTTTTTGTAAATAGAGATAATTTACTAATTTAAGGGCGCGAGCTTGCGTAAAATCGTTATCGTAATCGTGACGAAGGGCATAAAAATCAATTACTTGACGCTGATAATCGTTGCTCATCTTCTCTATTGCCCAATTATCGACAAAGACTGACCCAATTGACTTAAATTAAGAGCATGGCCGCCGGTAACTAGATAAACCGCGTCTGCTATTGTGCCAATTCTACGACAGAGATCGCCTAAACGATCGCGAAACAGACGACCGAGGGGATAAGCGGGAACCACACCCCAACCGGTTTCTTCCGCCACCAGAATAACATCAACCGCCGCGTTTTTGAGGGAATACAAGAATCGATCGCTAATTTCTAACCATTCAGCTGCCGACATTTCTAAACAATTGGCTACCCAAGTACCGAGGGAATCGATCAATAAACAGTGAGAAAATGGGCTATTATCAATAGTTTCGCTTAATTGTCGGGGAATTTCTTGGGTTTGCCATTGGGGGGAACGTCGCTGCCGGTGTCTTTCAATGCGATCGCACCATTCTTGATCTTTTTCATCCACCGAGGAGGTGGCGATATAAATAACGGGTTTTTGGCTGATTTTGGCTAAATATTCGGCCCATTCACTTTTCCCAGAACGGGCGGCCCCTGTAACTAGGATAATTTTTTTATCCACGATCGAGATTTTGGCAAATAACTAAAGTATATAGGGGAGAAAACTGTCCTATTCTGCATCATCCAAACGGTGAATATCATCATCTCCTAGATATTCGCCATTTTGCACCTCAATCATCACCAGAGGAATAGAACCGGGGTTTTCCACCCGATGACGGGTATTCATGGGAACGTATGTAGATTCTTTTTGTTTGAGGAGAGTTTCTTTTTCATCACAGATTACCCGCGCTGTGCCGGAGACGACAATCCAGTGTTCACTGCGATGGTAGTGCATTTGGGTACTCATCTGATGGCCGGGTTTAATGACAATGCGATTGATGCGATACCGGGGACCTTCCTCCAATACCGTCACTGTTCCCCAGGGGGGAGTCCGCGTCATTTCTATGTCTTGGGGATAAGGGGAGGGATCATTAATTAAGTCATCCATGGTGGTGGTCTCCAAACTTGATTAACATTCTAGTGGACAATCTCTGGTTTGCAGCTATTAGCTAAAGGTGTGTGGGGTGTGGGGTGTGGGGTGTG
>NZ_JAPZQJ010000389.1:0-17587 GCF_027530405.1 Microcystis sp. LE19-41.2A
GCCAAGCTTTTCTGGTCGGAACCCCCTAAGCCGAGTTTTCAAGGTGCTGCGCCGTCCACTTGGTTTTCGAGACTGGCCTTTTAATTCTAACGTAAAGCCAACCTAGAACGGCGGGGTTTCAGACCCAAAATTTCCGATGAATCCCTAAAAATAATTCTAACTGTTGACTCCATAACCAGCCCTGTTCATTCGCTGCAATTTCTTCGTATTTTCCTGCCATCAACTGAAACCCCTTAAATTCTAAACTGGTGAGATCAAACCAAAAATAATTAGGAGTCCGGAAAGTTTCCTGATAAATTTCTTTCTTTAAACCTCTATCAGTTTCTGCCGTTGAATCAGACAAAATCTCGATGATGACCTGGGGATATTTCCCCTCTTCTTCCCACACTACCCAACTTTTACGCGGTTTTCTTGCTACTCCCAAAACCACAAAAAAATCAGGACCCCTAAAATATTCTGATTTTCGTTGATTAGGGCTGTAATAAATAGTCAGATTACCAAAAGCATAGAAATCTTGGCGGTCTTTCCATAATAACTCTAGTGATTGGATCAAAAGCATCAATTGACGCAGATGTAACTCTGTTTCCATAGGGGGTTCATCACTCAGTAAATCACTTTTGGGAAAGATAATTTCCTTTAACTCATCTTCAACAATAACCATGACGACCACTCAATTATTTAATCTTCCCTATTTTAGCTCTTCAGTAGAGCGTTCTACGGTTTCCTATCAACCTAACCGTTTAGCAGGATTACGACGCTTTGCCATAGCGATTACCTTTCTCAATATTTTAGGTCATACTGTCCTCGGATTTGAACAATCTTGGGCGCAACCTCTGGTGGCTTTAGCAACAGGTTACAGCGTAGAATTATTATTAGAAAGCGTTGATGCTGGGGTAAATAGCTTTAAACCTAGATATTTAGGAAGTATCGGTCAGTTTGTCGATTTTCTGCTTTCTGCCCATATTACCTCATTAGCGATCGCTATGTTACTCTATGCTAATGAGCGTTTATTTCCGATTATGTTTGCAGTAGCGGTGGCTATCGGATCTAAAGCAATTTTTCGGTTAAAAGTGGCGGATAAAACCCGTCATTTTCTCAATCCTTCTAATTTTGGTATTAGCGTTACCTTACTCTTATTTCCTTGGATTGGCATCGCGCCCCCCTATCAGTTTACCGAGAATTTAAGCGGTTGGGCAGATTGGATTTTACCCGTCTTAATTGTTTGTACGGGAACGTTTTTAAATGCCCGTTTTACTCGTAAATTGCCTTTAATTGCGGGATGGTTAGGGGCTTTTATCTTACAAGCAATCCTCAGAAGTGCTATCTTTCACACAGCGTTAATCCCCGCCCTATTACCCATGACAGGGGTGGCTTTTGTCCTCTTTACTTTCTATATGGTAACGGATCCGGGAACAACACCAATTAACCCCCGTGAGCAGATAATTTTCGGGGCATCTGTAGCCGTTGCTTATGGCATTTTGATGTCCTTTCATGTTGTTTTTGGGATGTTTTTCGGATTGACACTGGTGTGTTGTTTCAGAGGGTTGATATTAGCGGTTGAACCCTTAAAAGCAAAATTACCCCTAGTACAGGCTTCCGGCATTTTATCAACTCCTTAACCAATATATTATGCGGTTTTTGTGGGCAAAGCCCACCCTACAGCTTTTAGCTACAAACTACAAATGAAAAGGGCGTAAGCCTTACGCCCCTACAGTAACATTCTCCTGGTCATTGACTATGAAAGCTTCTCCTCAAATTGCTATTGTTGGCATGGCTTGTCTTTATCCTGATGCCGATTCTCCACAGGAATTATGGGAAAATGTCCTGTCTCAGCGTCGGGCATTTCGTCGCTTTCCCTCAGAGCGATTATCGTTAAGTGACTACTATTCTCCCGATAAAAGCGCCCCTGATGTCATTTATTCGACTCAAGCTGCCGTTATTGAGGGCTATGAATTCGATCGCATTGCTTATAAAGTGGTGGGGAGTACCTTTCGTTCGGCTGATTTAGCCCACTGGTTAGCGTTAGATATTGCGTCTCAGGCGTTGAATGATGCCGGATTTCCCGACGGAAAGGGGTTAAATAAAGAAACAACCGGGGTTTTACTGGGAAATACTCTCACAGGCGAGTTATCGCGGGCTAATACCCTAAGATTGCGTTGGCCCTATGTGCGTCATAGGGTAGAAGAACAATTATTAAAACAAGGATTATCGGACAAAGAACGGCAAATTTTCTTAAATGAATTAGAAAATCGCTTTAAAGAACCCTTTGAACCGATTGGAGAGGAGTCTTTAGCGGGAAATCTCGCGAATACGATAGCGGGGAGAATTTGTAATTATTTTGACTTAAAAGGGGGCGGATATATCGTCGATGGGGCTTGTAGTTCCTCTTTACTGGCAGTAGCGAATGGTTGTTCGGCTTTAGTCGCTGAAGATTTAGATATCGCTTTAGTCGGGGGTGTGGATATTAGTATGGACCCTTTTGAGTTGGTGGGTTTTGCCAAAACGGGGGCCTTAGCCTCTGGGGAGATGAAAGTGTATGATCAAGGGTCTAATGGGTTTATTCCGGGGGAAGGATGCGGTTTTCTGGTGTTAATGCGTCATGGGGATGCCCTAGCCCAAAATAAACGGATTTATGCTGTTATTCAAGGTTGGGGGATTTCTTCCGATGGCAAAGGCGGAATTACTCGTCCAGAAGTGGAAGGACAGTTATTGGCTTTAAATCGCGCCTATAAACGGGCTGAATTTACGGGGGATACTATAGCTTATTTTGAAGGCCATGGTACGGGAACGGCGGTGGGTGATGGAACCGAATTAGAAGTTTTATCTCGTATTCATCCAGATACGGTAAATAAAGCCGTTATTGGTTCAATTAAAGCGAATATTGGCCATACTAAGGCGGCGGCAGGGATAGCAGGGTTAATTAAGGCGACTATGGCGGTTCATCGTCAAATTTTACCACCAGTGACGGGATGCGATCGCCCTCAGGCTCGGTTAACCGAAGACAAGGCAAGGTTACAGGTATTAAAAGAGGGGCAAATCTGGCCAAATTCCTTACCTTTACGGGCAGGAGTGAGTGCCATGGGTTTTGGGGGCATTAATAGTCATATTATCATAGAGGGATTAAGTCAGATTCGTCGTCACACTTTAACGCCACAGGAACAAAAATTAATCCATTCTCCCCAAGATGCGGAGTTATTCCTATTGAGTGCAAATAGTCAAGAAGACTTACAAGCACAGGTTAATCGGTTATTAAATATTGTTCCTCGCATATCCCAGTCAGAAATGACGGATCTTGCCGTTGAATTAGCGAAAAAGGTAAATCCTCATTTACCCTATCGTCTGGCCATTATTGCATCTTCCCCCGATAGCTTAACCAATCACCTTGTAGGAGCGCAAGGCTTGCACTCATTGATCCCCCCCGGTCAAAATTTAGATAATATCTTTACCAATCACGAAAAACAGATCAATAAAATAGGTTTTCTCTTTCCGGGGCAATCCGCACCAGTTTATCTTCATGGGGGACTCTGGGAAAGACGTTTTCCTGTGATTAAACAATTATATAACAAGGCTCAGTTAGCCAAGGGTAAGGATAACACGGTGACGAATATTGCTCAACCGGCGATCATTACGGCTTGCCTAGGGGGGTTACAACTCTTAGAAAACTTAAATATTAAAGCAGATTTAGCCATAGGACACAGTTTAGGGGAATTATGCGCTTTATTTTGGGCAAATGCCTATGATAAGACTCAATTAATTAATCTAGCTAAAATTCGCGGTCAAGCAATGGCACAACTGGGCCACCCAACAGGTAGAATGGCCAGCATTAACGCCGATGCAGAAACGGTTAAAAGTTTATTAAATGGACGTATTGTTGAGATTGCGGGATTAAATTCACCCTATCAGACAATAATCTCAGGAGAGGAATTAGGGATTAAGGATGTTGTTGAAAAAGCCCAAAATAAAGGCATTAAAACCGTTTATTTGCCTGTCTCCCATGCCTTCCATTCTCCCCTAGTGGCCCCGGCCGTGCAACCCTTAGAAGATTATTTACAAACTTATACCTTAAATTCCCTGGAAAAAACGGTTATTTCTACCGTAACGGGCGAAAAATTGCCATTAAATACCGACTGGCGCTCGCTTTTGTTAGAACAAATGACCTCACCGGTGCGCTTCATCGATGCAGTCAAGTCAGCAGAGAAAGAGGTTGATTTATTCATTGAAGTGGGTTCAGGTTCGATATTAAGCCGTTTAGTGGCAGATATAACGGATATTCCCGTAATTTCTCTCGATAGCAGTAGTGAGTCTTTACAAGGGTTATTGAAAACGGTTGCAGTGATGTTTGTTAATGGTGTCAAGGTTAACTATCAAGGGTTATTTGAAGATAGATTTAGTCGTCCCTTTAATTTAGACTATCAACCCCATTTTATTGGCAATCCATGTGAGATCAAGGCAAAGGGCAAAAGTCAACAGGCAAAAGTAGAGAATATTGATCTTTTATTACCTAATCATAGCCAAAACCTCAAACCTAATACCTCAAACCTGAAACCTCAAACCTCAAAAATTGAAGTTATTCGTCAATTAGTCGCACAAAAAACAGAGTTACCCCTAGAAACCATTGAAAATCATCATCGCTTGTTGGCGGATCTGCACCTTAATTCTATCAGTGTCAGTCAATTAGTGATCGAAGCAGCGCGTCAGTTAGACTTATCTCCTCCCCATTCACCGACAGATTATGCCAATGCAACTATTCAGGATCTAGCAGCAGCTTTAGAAGAATTAGGCAAAAATAATTCCCAAATTCCTCAAGAATCAATCCCGATGGGTGTTGATAATTGGCTGCGTGCGTTTACGGTTGAATTAATCGAAAAACCGTTAATTAAATCAGATAAAAAGCAAATAAATCGAGAAAAAGCAGGAAATTGGCATATTATCGCCCATGCTGATCATCCTTTATTACCTAACTTATCTGTTTTACAACCCACCTTAAAGCATGAGCAGGAAAAAGGGATCATTATTTGTTTAAAACCCTATCCTGATGAATCAGAAATTGGTTTGCTTTTAAAAGGAGCAAAATTATCTATAAAAGAGAAAAAACCCTTGATTTTGATTCAACAAGGAGGAGGATATGCGTCCTTTGCGAGAACTTTTTATCTAGAAAATCGTCAAATTCCCACCTGTGTGATTGATATTCCTTTTCATCATCCCAATGCAGTTAATATCATTCTCTCAGAAATCACTGCAACCGATAGCTATACAGAAGTTTATTATGATGAAAACGGAAAACGGTTTGTTCGTCAATTAAACTTGTTAGGGTTAGAAAAAGATACCGATAACCCTAAGCAGAAAAAAGCCCTAAAAAGGTCAAATAAAAGCAAAGTCAAGGAGCTTCTTTTGGTGACGGGGGGAGGGAGAGGTATTGCCTCAGAATGTGCCTTATCCTTAGCTAAAGAAAATAAAGCTACCTTAGCGATTTTAGGACGTTCTCAACCTGAAGATAACCGAGAATTAGCCGAAAATTTAGCAAGAATGAAGTCTGCAAACATCCAAGTCCATTATTATTCTTGTGATGTCAGTGATGCTGAGTCAGTTCAGCAAACTATCGCCGAAATTAAGAAAAATTTAGGAGAAATTACGGGAATTTTACACGGTGCAGGGGTTAATACACCGAAATTAATTCAACATCTCGAACCAGAAGATTTTATAGCAACTTTAGCTCCAAAAGTCAAGGGTTTGCAACATATCTTAACGGAAATTAACCCCGATTCTCTCAACTATTTAATCACCTTCGGTTCAATTATTGCCGAGACTGGATTGAAAGGAGAAGCAGACTATGGGTTAGCCAATGAATGGTTAGGGGATATTGTAGCGGAATTTAGTCGAAAATACCCTAATTGTCGCTGTTTAAACCTAGAATGGTCGGTTTGGTCCGGTATTGGCATGGGAGAACGTTTAGGAACAGTTGAAAAGCTAAGAAATGAAGGTATTACCCCTATTTCTCCCGATATTGGCATTAAATACTTACATTTACTTTTAAATCAATCCCTAACCACTGCCTCTGTTATCATCGCCGGGCGTTTTGGTGAACCTCCGACTTTAAGCTTAAAACCGCAAGAATTATCTTTTTTACGCTTTTTAGAGACAAAGAAAGTTCATTACACGGGAATTGAACTGATTACTGAAGCAGAATTATCCTTAGACAATGATCCTTATTTACAAGATCATGTTTATCAAGGAGAATACATTTTCCCCGGTGTCCTGGGGTTAGAAGCGATCGCGCAGGTGGCCACTGCATTACTCCCCACCTTAGCAAGGAAGGAGGATCAAACCCTTAACAAGGGGGAAAACCAAGATCCCCCTTCCGTCCCCCTTAACAAGGGGGAAACTGGAGGATTAAGGTTTGAATCGGTTAAATTTAACCGTCCGATCGTGGTTTCTGCCGATCAACCCTTAAAGATACAAATTGCTACCTTAATCACCGATTCTGGAAAGGTTAAGGCCGTTATTCGCTGTGCCAATACAGGGTTTAGTATCGATCATTTTGAAGCCATCATCAGCCATTCTTCTGTGGGGGTGCCAGACTGTCGTCCATTGATTCCCCCTGTCCCCCTTAAAGAAGGAAAAAATAACCCTCAAATTAACCCAGATAAGGACTTATATGGTCATTTATTGTTCCATAAAGCAAGATTTCAACGAATTAAGGGTTATTCTCATCTCAAAGCAACCGAATGTATTGCAGAAATTAAGATTGAGCAAAAAACTGCTTGGTTTAGTCGTTATTTACCTCAATCCCTGATTTTAGGCGATGCAGGGGCAAGAGATGCCGTTATCCATGCTTTACAAGCTTGTGTTCCCCATGCCACTATTTTACCCACTGGCATAGAACGCTTAACGGTATATTCTGTCAATTTAGGCGAAAATCAGTTTGTTTCAGCCAAAGAAAGACTGCATCAAGGAGATACCTTTGTCTATGATCTTGAGGTATTCAATAACGATGGCAATCTCTTAGAAGTGTGGCAAGGATTGGAATTAAAGGTGATTAAACACAGAAATCCTCAAGATCCCTGGATTCCAGCCCTTTTACCCTGTTATTTAGAACGAAAGATCAAGGAGATGATGCCTAATGTCGATTTAACTTTAATTCTCGATCGGGATGCAACGGTAGAAAGACGAGTCAGAAGCGATCGCAGTTTAGGGATGTTAACCTCATCCCCTAGTGTAATTCAGCGTCGGGGGGATGGCAAGCCCGAATTAAGCGATAACGAGGCGGTTTCGGTGTCTCATGCGGAAGATTTAACCCTTGTGCTTAAGGGTGCGTCAGGATGCGATCTGGAACCGATTATCCCCCGTGATGTGCAGATGTGGCGCGATTTATTGGGGGAAAATTCCTTTAATTTAGCGGAGGTAATTAGTCAAGAGAATCATGAGGATTTTAATATGGCAGCGACTCGCATTTGGTCTGCTAAAGAAAGTATTAAGAAAGCGGGTTTGAGTCTCGATATCCCGTTAACTTTATCATCTTTCTCTCAACAATTAACCCCTTTATCCCCTATTTTGTGGTTATCTTCAGGAAAGGATTTAATCATCACTTTACCTGTTTCTTTCCGAGAAATCAAGACAGCTTTCATCTTGGCAATATTTGTCCAAACAGTTCAGAAAAAATCGGACTTACTTCAGACAGAACCAGCAAAGGTTTTCTGATAAAAATTATCCAGTTTTACCCTTTTTTAAACCACAGGAGAACCAAATCATGACTACAGTTCGACAAATTCCCAACCAAAGAAACCCTATTCAACTGATTTCAAATATCATCCGTTCTTTCGTTTATGCGATGAATGGACGCTGGCATAAATTGGGGATGCAAATCTTTATGATAGTGACTATTGCCCACATCTCAGAACATATTATTCAAGCTTATCAATTGTGGGGTTTAGGATGGCCGAGACCGGAATGTTTAGGGTTATTAGGACTCTGGAAACCTTGGTTAATGCGCTCGGAATGGCTACACTATGGACACGCTCTTTTTATGTTATTAGGGTTAGCCATTTTTCGTCCTTCTTTTCATGGAAAAGCTCGTCTTTGGTGGGATTTGGCTTTAGGATTACAATTCTATCATCATTTTGAACACGCTTTACTCTTAGGACAGGCAATTATTGGTCAAAACTTATGGGATTCTCGCGTTCCTATTAGTATTGGACAAATTTGGTTTCCTCGGTTAGAACTGCATCTTTTCTATAACTTAATGGTTCTAATTCCCATGATGATTGCCATGTATTATCATCGTTTTCCACCTATGAATGAGGGGAGATTAGTTTAAATTTTAGCCAAAGTTAAAGAAAGTATTAGGAAAATGGGGGTAAATGAGTATTTACCCTATTCTTCTAGTTAATTGTGCTGAAAAGTTGTCTCTAGTTCTTAAAAAAAGCATGATTGCTCTCCTTCTCATATTATGATAAAGAGTCATTAACTAGCTGTTGAAATTCCCCCAATGAATTAATAGTAATACTGGGGACAAAAAGACCCTCTAAGACAGACACATCCTCAATTTGGTTAATCGTTTCAATCAGGGAATTAGGAATCTCCCCAAAACGACTTTGTAAAGCCAAAATGATATGTTTTTGGTTAGTTAATTTAGCTCCTTCTTCGAGAGCCATTTCTTCTATGGTGCTTAAAAAAGGCATGATTGCTCTCCTCCTCGTATTAATTAAGATAAAGAGTCATTAACTAAATGTTGAAATTCCTCCAATGAATTAATAGTAATACTGGGAACAAAAAGACTCTCTAAGACAGACACATCCTCAATTTGGTTAATCGTTTCAATCAGGGAATTAGGAATCTCCCCAAAACGACTTTGTAAAGCTAAAATAATATACTTTTGGCTAGTTAATTTAGCTCCTTCTTCGAGAGCCATTTCTTCTATGGTGCTTAAAAAAGGCATTTTGTTTTCCTCCTCGTATTGACTGAGTTTTGTTTTAAAGTTAAGTTGAAGTTGCGGGGGTAAGGTCATCATTTTATCAATGAATTTCCCTAGATTGATAATCTCAAACTTGGTTAATCCCCTTTGATATAAACCTCTGACTAAGTTCCACTTCCATTGTTCACGCTCCCTGAGATTATTAGTCGTAGCCTTAGTTTTTAGGTGTGCCATGACTATTATAGCCCAAATATTCTCACTTTGTTCTAAGTCTTCCCATTGATAATCCAATAATTTGACCATTAAAAAATCGACTTTCACTTGACTTCCCCCTAACCCATATTGATAAAAATCAGGTCGCCAAGACCTACTTTCATCCCCTAAAATAGCTAAACTAATAACAGGTTTATGGTACAAATCAAAGGCTCGATAATTATAAATAAACATTCGTTGAGGGAATTTTAGATCATATTGACTTTGGACTTCAATATGAATTAAAAGCCAGATTTCCTGATTATCTAATAACCAAACTTTCAATAATTTATCAGCATAGCGTTGCTCAGTTTCCGCAGCTGCCGTAATTTGTTCTAATTCTTTATCAAGGGAAATAGGGGTTTGATTCCAGTCAATTTCTTGATAAATATTGGGATAAAAGAAGTTTAAGAACTCTGCCAAATAAGTGCTAATCGCTTCTTTCCATGTTTTGTCGTAATTAGCTGTCACCTCAGCCATGCCTTTCCCACCTAATTGCTATATAATAAATAATATCCTAATCTTTCAAAAACAATGGACAATTCTAACCCTACTCCTATCCCCTGCGAAAATAGTGATACTTCTTCCTTAGAAACCGCTAACCACAAACCCTTTTGGAAAGCCATTGTGGAAATTGGTGAAAAAGTTCCCATTGAAGAGTGGAACAAATTACCTAAAGATTTTGCTCGCAATTTTGAACATTATATGTATGGCGCACCCAGAGACGAGGATTACGAAGACGAATGAGAAAGATTTTTTTAGATACTGCTTATCTTCAAGCACTGGTTGACACTCGTGATAGTTTACATCAATCTTCTGTAGCTATTACCGACGAATTAGATATATTTCTATCTGTTACTAGCGAAATGGTGTTAACTGAATTACTCAATGCCTTATCTGGAAGGGGTGGGTATTTAAGGGATGCTGCCCTAGATATTGTAGATAAATTACACCAAGACTCATCAGTAGAAATTATCCCTCAAACCTCTCAGTTATTTACCGAAGCATTGCTATTTTATCGCCAAAGACGAGATAAAAGCTATAGCTTAACAGATTGTGCTTCGATGTTGATTATGAGACAACAAAATATCTCCGATGTTTTAACTTTTGATCGCCATTTTCAACAAGAAGGATTTAATGCACTACTGAGAAATTAGGAGGTAAAATAACTAATTGACTTTTTGAGCTACTTCTGCTAGACAATCAAAGTGACGACCATATTTAACAATAATCGTCATCGATCCTCGATAATCAATTAACCCTGTCATTACCGCTTTAACTGCACCAATTTCTTGATTAACAAATCGTTCCCAATTTTCTCTAGTTGCTGAAAAAATCGGTAAAGATTCATCCATTTCTTCAATCAGTTCTAAACTAACAATCTGACCCTGATCATCCCATTCTGAACAAACAGAAACCCCCTGATGATCACTAAACCAAAGAATTACTTTTCCCAATTTAGTGAACTTTTTACCTAAGTTTTCTTGTTCGTTCCATGTCGTTTGATAGGCAGACCACCATTCTTGAGAAAAACGAGTTAACGGTTGATTCATGAGGTATAATCAGAAAATAAAAAACTTGTGTTTAGTTTACCATTATCAGGATAACCTATGATCATCTTAAAATTCCTACTTTATGCCCCTCAGGGTAAGCGCATCTTAACAATCCTTGACAAAATGAACTTTATATGGGTTGCCTACCCAGAGCGCGGTTTAGACATATTTGAGTAGAATTTGCCATCGCAGTTGTTAAGCAACAATCGACCAAATAAGAGGACAAGCAGCTGACAAAATTGGTCAATTGTCAATAGCGTTCTTTTAAAACCGTTGTTAATCTCGAAAAATCGCTAAATAATCATGATGAAAGCCTACGAATATCATCACATTGTCAGTTTTCAAGAAACCAATTTAGTCGGTAATGTTTATTATGCCAATTATGTGCAATGGCAAGGTCGTTGTCGAGAAATGTTTCTCAAAGATAATGCCCCAGATATTATCACAGAATTATGCCAAGGATTAGCCTTAGTAACGGTTCGAGTATCCTGTGAGTATCTGTCCGAATTATTTGCCTTTGATCATGTTATTATTCGGATGCGTTTAGGAGAGATTAAACAAAACCGAATTACCATGTTATTTGAATATTGGCGAGTGACTGATGAAGGGGAAGAATTAGTGGCAAAAGGGGAACAACAGACGGCCTGTATGCGACGAGAGGATAGTGAAACCAGACCCACTCCAATTCCTGCTCAACTGAAATTAGCTTTAGAAAACTATCACATCCCGATCTAAAAGATAACCCGAGGAATGTGAGATAAAAATAACCGATAAAAAATGACTCTCCTAGACTGGTTATAGCCAATTAGTGGTTTAAATGAGCTTAACCCGAAACTTCCGCCGCTTTCATTTATCCCAGCATGAGCCGACTCCTGTTGAGGCGGCTTGCCTAGATGACCACACTACCCGTAAACCTTTTCAAACATACTCTAAAAAATATCGGCAGGATCGGCATATTGGAGCTTATTAATAGCCGTGGCTCCAGCAATCAAGGACATGAGCAAGGTTAAGCCAAAGACGAATATTGCTCTAGTAGGGGTCATTTCAATGGGAAGTAAGGTGTATTTTTGGGTAAAATAATACTGAATCATCCCTAATAAAAAGCCAGGAATATAACCTAATACTGCAATAATCAGAGCTTGCTGAAAGACGAGCCACAGAAGATAACGATTGTGATATCCCATTGCTTTTAGAGTTGCATATTCTGCTAAGTGTTCTGCAACATTGGTATAAAGAATTTGATAAACAACCACAATCCCGACCACTAATCCTAAAAATACCCCCAAATTAAAAATAAAACCAATAGCTGTACTGGTTGCCCAATAATTTTTTTCAAAGTTAATAAACTCTTGCTTGCTTAATATTTTGACATCTTTCGGCAAATATTTCTTTAACTTTTTGAGTAAGGATTGCCGATCAATATCTGGTTGAAACTTAATTAAGCCAATATCAATGAACCGAGATGAACGATTCTGAAATATTCTTAAAAAGTTAGGGTAGCTCATTAATAAGTTACCATCTGAACCAAAAGATGTCCCTAATTCAAAGAGACCAACCACTTCTATTTTTCGATTATTACCAGAATTTCCCACCTCAGTAATAATAGTTTTACCCTTCTGGAAATCTTCAGCAATATTTCCAAACTCTCTACGAGAATTTTGGTCAAATAAGGTGGTATATTTTATCTTTAATTTTTGCCAATTTTCTTTGATTCCCACTGCCTTAAATGCTTGATATCTTAAGTCAATTCCAATGACAAAAATATTACGCCAATAGTTTTTTGTATCGGGATTTTTCCATTGAGCATAGCCTACATAGATTGGACTGACTAATTCCACTTCATTAAAGGATAAGACTTGTAATAGTCTTCGCTCACTAAAACTTTCCATGGCAATTAAGGATGTAGAACGAGGACTAATCAGGAAAGCATCACCTTCTAAACTATTATGTAAATGAACAGCACTCTCAAATAAAGCATCTCGAATTCCCAACTGCATAAAAATAATCACAGTGGAAAAAATAATACCAGATAGTGCAACAATTAAACGAGTTCTTTTATGAGCTAATTGTAACCAAGCAGTAGGAATATTCATCTTCTGAATGAGTTATTTAGTTAGGATGAATGATCACATTAATCTTTAAGTTAGTTAACCGATTAACTTTAGCACTAGAGCGATGATCTAAGCTAATTTTTACCTCGACGACTCTAGCATCTGTATCGACAACAGGATCGGTTCCTAAAACATCTTGTCGTCCCACTTTCCAACCTATTTCTTCCACAGTTCCCTCTAAATCTCCGAGCATTTTATCGGTTTTTATCGTTACAGATTGACCTAATTTAACTCGACTAATATCGGTTTCATACACTTCTGCTGTCACATACATTTTTTGGATATTTCCCAATTCTAAAATCCCTTCATTTTTCACTAATTCTCCAGGAAAAGTATTAATTTTTAAAATTATTCCTGCATGGGGCGCACGCACATAGGATAATTCTAATTCCGCCTGAGCGCGTTCTACATTAGCCTTAGCTGTCATTACTTCATCTTGAGCAATTTGAAGATCAACAGGACGAATTTCCGTAACTGCACTTAACATAGCTTGGTTTTCTTGAATTTGTTGTTCTAAAGTATTAAGAGTTCGTTGTAGATTGGCTCTGGCTTCCTGAATTTTTTGTTCTAAGGTAGTCGTAATGCGTTGCAAGTTAGCCTCAGCTTCTTGGAGTCTTTTTTGTGTAGTTGTCGCCTCTAAACAAAATCGCTCTTTTTCCCCTTGAGAAACTGCACCATTACGGTATAAAGATTGATAACGTTGACAATCTGTGAGAGAATTATTCAATTCTGCTTTAATTCTTTCAACGGTAGCTTTTTGTCCTAGTTTTTCCCCTTCAAGTTCCGATTCCAAACTAGAGATCGCTGCTGTTTGCCTCATTATTTGTCCCTCTAATTCCGCTTTGCTTTGACGCATACGGGAATCTTGAGCCATAATTTCGCCTTTTTTTGCCCCTTCTCTCACTTTTTCGAGTTTAGATGCTGCTAAACCCAGATTTGCTTGAGCTTGTTTCAGGGCTGCTCGCAAACGGGCATTATTATCTAAAATAGCCATAATTTCGCCTTTTTCAACTTTTTCTCCCTGTTTTACCAGTATTTTATCTACTCTACTTCCTTCCAAAAAGGCAGTAGCTGATATTTGAGTAATTCCACCTTGGGGTTCAAGATAACCAAGGGCAGCAACAGCTTCGGGAGTATCAGGAGAAACCGTCGGGGAAATCGATAACTGGGAAGCTTTCAAGGATGATTCTGGTCTAAAATAGAAGATAATAACGGTTGTTCCCAAGCTAAATCCCATAAAAGCTCCTAAAAGACCCCAAAACCAATATTTTAAAGAATAGGAATTTTGAAGGCGAAAGTTAGCCATTGTTGTTAACAGGGATAAGGATTCATCAAATAAACTTTGTTTAAGGTAACATGAGGTCATATCTTCGGCCTCCCATCAAGGGTTGTCAACTTTGTCAACTTTTTTTAACAATGGCATCTAATTTCTCAGGCGCACCCTTCGAGCATCCTGCTGTCAATTTTGATCACAAATTTTCTCCTAGGCAGGTAAATCGTTTTCCACAACGATTGTTGCTCCTTTCACCCCAAGCGGCAACCTTTAATCAGCGTGGATTCATCTGTGATCCGCAAAGCCGCAGCCCGGCTGTTCAGCCTCAAAAACAGATATATTTGGAAACGATCGGGCAAACTTTTATCTATGGCTATAATGCAGCAATTATGGCTCATTCTCTCACGGACTTGTTTCCTCTTCTTGAAGGTGTCACGCTCAATTTGAGAGGATTTGCTTATGAAGGGGCAGCGATGGCTTTATCTTTGCTAGATTGTTTAACCCTGGGTAAGCGCAATCGCTTTGAGCATTTTTTAGCAAACGAGGGGAAAAAGCATATTTACATGGCCTATGTAGGGAAAGGATGGCAATTAGCCCGTATTCCTTTTTCTTTGCGCTTTTATCTCCAAAAATTAGAACATTCTGCCCAACATTTTCCAGATTCCCTATTAGGTTGGTTAGCCCTTGACGGCTATGGATTTCATCAAGGATACTTTGCCTGGCCTAAGTATATCCGAGAGAGAAAGTCTCCTCAAGAATTATCGGGTTATGCGCGTCTTGTTTTTGCTCAAGGGTTAGGGCGCAGTCTTTGGTTTGTGAAAGGGGCAAATATTCCCGAAATTGCCGATCAGATCCAAAAATTCGACCCGCTGCTTCAACCCCATTTATGGAGTGGGATCGGCTTGGCTTGCACTTATGCGGGGGGAGTGTCTCCCGAAGAAATTCAACATTTAAAACAGCTTGCTGAACCTTATAGAGCAGAATTAGCCCAGGGAGCAGCTTTTGCCGCAAAAGCACGTTTACTAGCCGAAAACTGCCAGGAAAATACCGAAATAGCCTGTCAAATTTTGTGTGGAATGGCTATTACTGAAACAGCCAAGATCACTGATGATACCCTCATCGGCTTAGATTACCACGACCAAATCCCTGCCTATGAACAATGGCGACAAGCCATCCAAAGTCATTTTCGCACCTAATCCCCTCAACTGTCTTAAGCTTAGATTGAATGTAGTTACTTCTTTGAAACCATGAATCGTTTGGAAAAATTCATCCGAGGCCATAGTAAGTCTATCTTGGCATTGGGGCTAATTTTAGTCTTATTCTCTGTTTCCCGTCTCCCCGCCCTATCAATGGCCGAAAGAGATGCGATCGCTTCTCGCTTTGCCTTTACTCGTTTTCCCTTACCCGAATTAGAAAATCAACCCTATCAAGTAGAAAGACCGACAAATCCCAGTTTAAGCCGTCATTCGGGCTGGATTTCGGCAGTTGGGGCGGCAGTTGCCCTGGGGGATTTCGATGGAGATGGCTTGGATAATGATCTCTGTCATGTAGAAACCCAAAGTAATCAGGTGATTATCTCGCCTGTTCCGGGTACGGGCAATCGTTATCAGCCCTTCACCCTGAATGTCACCGATTTTGACTATAACGACCAAACCATGGCCCCCATGGGATGTATTCCCAGTGATCTCAATGAAGATGGACTCAGGGATCTATTGGTGTATTATTGGGGACGAACACCGATCGCTTTTATCAGGCAAGATCAAGGTTATCTTCAGCAGCAAATCAGCCAAAAAAGGGAAAAATGGTACACCAACGCGGCAACCTTCTCGGATTTAGATGGGGACGGACACCCAGACTTAATCATTGGCAATTACTTCCCAGATAATGCCGAGATTTTGGATGTCAATTCCCAGAAAATCGAGAAAATGCAAGATTCGATGACCCGTGCTTATAATGGCGGTAAAAATCGAGTTTTCTTGTGGTCCGATGCCTCTACCACTGGAGTGACTTATCAAGAAGTCCAAGATGCTTTTGAGGAGAAAATTGCTCATGGTTGGACATTGGCCGTCGGAACAGCCGATTTAGACGGGGATTTATTGCCAGAGATTTATTTTGCCAATGATTTCGGACCCGATCGCCTCTTACATAATCGTTCTACTAGAGGACATCTCCAATTTGCCTTACTGGAAGGGCAAAAAGGTTTAACGACACCTAATTCTAAGGTACTGGGCCATGATGGCTTTAAGGGAATGGGGGTAGATTTCGGAGATATTAACCATGATGGACTCCTAGACATCTATGTGAGTAATATTGCTTCGGAATACGCCCTAGAGGAAAGTCATTTTCTCTTTACCAGTACGGGAGAAACGGAGAAAATGTCCCGAGGAATCGCCCCTTATGTCGATAAAAGCGAACCCCTGGGAGTCTCTCGTAGTGGCTGGAGTTGGGAAACAAAATTCGGCGATTTTGATAATGATGGGGAGTTAGAAGCGTTGCAAGCCACAGGATTTCGTAAAGGTGACATCAATCGTTGGCCGGAATTACATGAGTTAGCCATGAGTAATGATCAAGTCCTGAAAATCCCCAATAGTTGGTTTCATTTCCAAGATGGAGACGATTTAAGTGGTCATCAACATAATCCCTTTTTTGTGCGGGGTAAAGATGGACGTTACTATGATTTGGCATCGCAATTAAGCTTAGATGATCCCTCTGTCACCAGAGGAATTGCCACCGCCGATGTGGATGGAGATGGGGATTTAGACTTTGTAGTGGCAAATCAGTGGGAAACCTCTTATTTTTACCGCAATGATAGTCCAAATATCGGTCAATCTCTGGAATTAGAGCTTTTAAACCCTGCGCTCTCCCCTAATCCCTCTTCAGAAAAAGGGAAAATGGGTATCCCCGCAATTGGCGCAGCGGTTAAGGTGTCTCTACCTGATGGCAGTCAGCTGGTGGCGCAGGTAGATGGGGGCAATGGTCATTCTGGCGTGAGAAGTCCAGTATTACACTTTGGTTTAGGCAAAATTGACCCTAATACCGCTTTACCCGTTGACATTCAATGGCGTAACCACAAGGGAGAAATTAAGCAAACCCAGTTATTATTAACATCGGGTAAACAGACAATTTTGCTAGAGCAATCGGTTTAAAATCATTCTGTAAAGGGCCTAAGGTTTGCGCCCTTTATCGTTAGGTATGACGGGGACTGACCTCCCGATCCTTATTTAGCTCCGTCCGCCGCCTGGCAGTCGGTGGACGTTAAGTTAAAATGCTTGTGGATTCGGTCTGACGGGGGCATAATTTTCCGATTGTGTCTAGTTAGGGTCTGCTGAAAAAGTTTTTCGGTGGTGGCAGGGTGTGGGGTGTGGGGTGTGGGGTGTGGGGTTTTACCGGTTTTGAGGGGGCCAATTACCTAATTTTCAGGGAAAAAGTCCAGGAATTTTCCCCCTGATCACTCCCATGCCCGGTACTTTTTGATTGACAAAAAGTC
>NZ_JAPZQJ010000320.1:0-7423 GCF_027530405.1 Microcystis sp. LE19-41.2A
TACATGATATCAGCGAGACTTGGAAACTATCTCATCAAATTAGTTCCCCCATAGAACCCCCTTGAGCCATCTGGCACACTTTTCTCTTTTTGTCAAATTTTATGTTAAGAAAGATGTGACTAATGGATAGCCTTATCAAGGGGGGATTAAGGGGGGATCGGCACCCCCCTTATCAAGGGGGGCAGGGGGGATCAGAGGCAAAATCTATCTTCAATTTAATTATAACTACTTACTTACCTACATTATTCTCATTCCGAGATTTCGATCGAATTAAACGATCTTTGCCAACGTTTTTTCCAGTGGCTAGTCGGTTCTAAATCAGAGAGAGCCTGTTCGCTGCGACGACGTTGTATAATCACTTCGGCTGGGTCAGTTAAAGTCGCGTCTCGATAGGGAATAGCGGCTTTAGTTTGCAGATGTTCCCGTTCCTGTGCCGATAGAGATGGGGGTAAGGACAAAAAACTGGCTATTGTCCCTGGCGATCGCCGTCCGACGCTATCGGTGGCTCCAATCTGCAATCCTGCTAATTGTAAAGCCCTTCGCACCGAGGCAGCACAGGAATAGGTGACTAAATAACCCGTCGGACTCAGGCATTTGGCCACTAAAGCTAAAAACTCCACCGTCCACAGTTGCGGACATTTACCCGGGGAAAAGGGATCGAGAAAAATTGCCTCTGCTTGAAAACCCGCCTCAATCACCTTGGTTATCGTCTGTCGCGCATCCCCGATTAACAGTTTAGCGGTGAGATTAGGCAAGTCTAGCCGGTGATTATGGGCAAAATCATTTAAATATTCGGGAATTGGTTGATTCCAACTATTTAAGAGATTCTCTCTAATAGCCGCTAGGGGAACCATTCGATCGCTTTCTAAAGCTAATAATTCTACCCGACAATCCCCCCTAACTTGCCAAATGGCTGCCAACGCAGCGGCGGCATTATACCCTAAGCCGTAACAAATGTCAAGAATTTTCAGATTATTGCTCTGGTCTGCTTTCGCTGCCAGACGACTGGAGAGGATAAATTTTTTCTCAGCCTCTTCCCTTGCCCCGGAGGTAGAATGATAACATTCGCCGAATTCGGTCGAAAAAAAGGTATAAGAACCATCCTCAGTGACTTTTTGCGGGTAAGCTTCGGGGGAGACAAGCATGGTGATGGAGAATGTCTTTGAGGTGAATATCGGTTTCCAGCAGGCAAGCATGACCACTATTGGGCAGAATCGTTAATTTTGCGGCGGGTAACTGCTGAATTAGGCGTTTAGCTTCCGCTACCGATGGTAACAGTCGGTCGCCTTGACTGGCTATCACTAACACCTCCAATTGCAGATCTTTTAACTCGCTGGCACTAACCTGAAACCGTTGTAACTGGGATAAACGCCAGCTAATCGTCTTCGGTGGGACGTATTGCATGGCTTTGAGGAGAGAGCGGCGATCTTCCCGGGATATTCGACCGAGAGCGGCGAGAAAGGGTAAAATAGTTAGTGCCGAGCTGCCGTGGATGAAATCGGGCATTATCTGGGTGATACCGATTCCCAAGCTTAAAAGAGGTCTTTGATTAAAAGAAGAAGCGGGGTTAATTAAAATCAGTTTTTTAATTAATTTTGCTGATTTTGTCGCTATTTTCAAGGCTAAACAGCCACCAAAAGACTCACCGCAGAGATAGACTTTTCTCGATTGTCCCTTTAATTCCTGGGCCAATAAAGCAATCACGCAATCGCTTAATTCCTCCCAATCACCGAGATATTGCGGGGAAATCGCCAAACAACGCAGATCGAAGTAAGGAGCAAGGTTTTTAATCTGACGATGGTAGAGTTGGCCGCTGCCATCCATTCCGGGTAAAAATACAAACAGGGGATAATCGGGACGGGGATGACGGGGAATAATCCAACTGACAGGTTGTTCCATTGTGCAACAAGCGCGATCGATGTTAAAAAAGTTTTTTCTGGTTATCTATTTTAAGGATAATTAATATTAGAGAGATTGGCCAATTTTAAGAGTAGTATTAACCCCCAACCTATGGATGGTTTCTCCCTGCTCCCCAATCCCTGATAACTGATAACTGATAACTGGATTAACTGAGCTAAATTTTTAGGCCGCTGCTAAATTAGCAGCCACGAAATCCCAATTAACCAACTTGGTTAAAAAGTCGCTGATGTAATCGGGACGACGATTTTGGTAGTCGAGATAATAAGCGTGTTCCCACACATCCATAGTTAAGAGGGGAACCTGTCCGGCGGTTAAAGGATTGTCAGCGTTGCCGGTTTTGGTAACTTTGAGAGTACCGTTATCGAGAACCAACCAAGCCCAACCGCTACCGAATTGAGTAGCGCCCGCAGTTTTGAAAGCTTCGACAAATTTCTCGAAACTACCGAAATCTGCGTTAATTTTATCGGCTAAAGCACCGGTAGGCGCACCGCCACCACCCGGTTTCATGCAGTCCCAATAAAAACTATGATTCCATGCTTGGGCGGCATTGTTGAAAACCCCAGCTTTAGAGGCATCACCAGCAACCTTAACGATAACTTCTTCTAAAGAGAGAGCATCGAGTTCCGTATCTTTGACCAAACCGTTATAGTTATTGACATAAGCGGCGTGGTGCTTGTCGTGGTGGAATTCTAGGGTACTTTTGGTGATAC
Organism: Microcystis sp. LE19-41.2A; assembly: GCF_027530405.1. Classification (NCBI taxonomy): domain Bacteria; kingdom Bacillati; phylum Cyanobacteriota; class Cyanophyceae; order Chroococcales; family Microcystaceae; genus Microcystis; species Microcystis sp. LE19-41.2A. The sequence continues at coordinate 2,631 of NZ_JAPZQJ010000320.1, forward strand.
AAGGCTCTAAGGCAGTGTAATCGTAGGGTAAAGGGGGAAGTGTGTAAGCCATGTGTTCTCTGTATCCTCTCTTGAGAGCTTGTTTAAGGTAGTGTTGTTAACCTTTTGTCAGTATTCAGCTTAACCAAGACGAATACCTTTGCAATAAAACTTTACACCCTCAATCATAGCACCGAAGGAGACTTGATCAGTGATCACTGATCGATCAGCTTTTTTCTCCCATCTCCCTTCTCCCCCATCACCTCAACTCCCATCGACCATCTCCTAAATCCTGAGAAGATCACCAAACAATGTTAAAATAATTCCCGTACTGTAGGCGCTTGCAGATTCTTGTGGGCGTGGCAGGGCAGGCGAAAAACGATTCCGTTCGGAATTAGACCAAAAAAGCTCCACTGGAAACAGCAGTAGATTTTATCTCACTGGGTTGACCGGTTGGCACTTCGTCAAATTACGGATCAATACAAAATTATCATTTACAGATCTTTCTTGGTAACTTATGGCACAGCGTACACGCTTAGGTGAAATCCTTCGTCCCCTCAACTCGGAATATGGTAAAGTTTCTCCCGGTTGGGGAACTACCTTGCTGATGGGAGTTTTTATGGCTCTGTTTTTAGTCTTTTTGCTGATTATTTTACAGATCTACAACTCCTCCCTAATTTTAGAAGGATTTAATGTAGATTGGGGTCAGTAAGCAGATTCCAACAATCTCGTCGCCATTTTTGGCGGCAGAATTATCCCGCGGACTTTGGCAGGTGGGTTATTGCCCACCGCGAGTTTTTTATTAGGAGCAAAAACATGAATATTTTTGGGATTGGATTGCCGGAAATGGGGTTAATTCTCTTGATTGCCCTGCTAGTTTTCGGACCGAAAAAATTACCAGAAATCGGTCGCAGTTTAGGCAAAACGATTCGAGGATTTCAAGAAGCATCCAAGGAATTTGAAAGTGAATTTAAGCGAGAGGCCGAGCAGATTGAAGACTCGGTAAAAATCAAAGCTGAATTAGAAGAAAGTCAATCTCCTAGGGATCAAACTCGTTCCAGTTAAGAACTGTGTAGAGATGTAGATTAGGTCAAATTCGAGACTATCCGCTAGATTAACATCGGGAATGACCAGAGCCGGATTAAATTGGCAGTTTTACCATAGACCTCTTGTAAAAATCAAAAATTGTTGTTAGGGTCAGGAGTCAGGAGCCGGTCGTCAGGAGACTCCGAGACAGGAGATTATTTTATTTATTCTTCCCACTTCCCCACTTCCCCACACCCCACTTCCCCACACCCCACACCCCACACCCCACACCCCACACCCCACACCCCACACCCTACCCCCACGAAAAACTTTTTCAGCAGACCCTAAGTCGGCAGAATATACCGTCAGTTTGAGAATTCCCAGAAGGCAACAAAAAAATGACTATTTCCTTGCTATAAGTATTGTAGATGTCAAGAGTGGTAAATGAATGTCTATAGTGGTATCCCCCGAACAAGTCCATCAAATCGTCAACAACCTCCATCACGATCCCTTTGAGGTTTTGGGGGCCCATCCCCTAGAAGAAGAAGGAAAAGTCAATAAATGGGTTGTTAGAGCCTATTTACCGAAAACCACGGCCGCTTGGGTTATTTTACCGTCCCAAAGACAAGAATATCCCATGACGACCGCTTATCACCCCCATTTTTTCGAGTGCGTCATCGATATCGGTGAACTGAACAATTATCAATTACGCATCCACGAGGGAGAACAGGAACGGGTAATCTATGATTCCTATGCCTTCCGTTCTGCCAAACTCAGCGATTTTGATTTACATCTGTTTGGGGAGGGCAACCATCATCGCATTTATGAAAAATTAGGGGCGCATTTAGCCGAAATCGAGGGTATTAAAGGGGTTTATTTTGCCGTTTGGGCCCCTAATGCTCGCAACGTCTCGATTATTGGTGATTTCAATAACTGGGATGGTCGTGATCACCAAATGCGGAAACGTAATAATATGGTCTGGGAATTGTTTATCCCGGAAATCGGTGTTGGCACTAAATATAAATACGAGATCAAAAATTGGGAAGGTCATATTTACGAAAAATCTGATCCCTACGGTTTTGCCCAAGAAGTACGCCCGAAAACTGCCTCGATCGTGGCCAATTTAGATAGCTATACTTGGGATGATAGCGATTGGATGGAAAAACGCCGCCATAGCGATCCTTTAACTCAACCGGTTTCCGTTTACGAATTACACCTCGGTTCTTGGCTGCACGCTTCTAGTGCCGAACCCCCCCGTTTACTTTCCGGGTCTGGGGAAGCGGTTCCCGTGTCGGAATGGAACACTGGGGCGCGCTTTTTGAGTTACTACGAGTTAGCCCAAAAACTAATTCCCTACGTTAAAGAATTAGGTTACACCCATATCGAATTATTACCGATCGCCGAGCATCCTTTTGATGGTTCTTGGGGTTATCAAGTGACGGGTTATTTTGCCCCCACCAGTCGCTACGGCAATCCTGAAGATTTCATGTATTTTGTCGATCAATGTCACCAAAATGGCCTTGGTGTGCTAGTGGATTGGGTCCCCGGTCACTTCCCCAAAGATGGCCACGGGTTAGCTTTCTTTGATGGTACTCATCTTTACGAACACGGCGACCCGCGCAAAGGGGAACACAAGGAATGGGGAACCTTAATTTTTAACTACGGTCGCAACGAAGTCAGAAATTTCCTGGTGGCTAATGCCCTATTTTGGTTCGATAAGTACCATATTGACGGCATTCGCGTGGATGCGGTGGCTTCTATGCTCTATCTCGATTATTGTCGTAAAGATGGGGAATGGGTGGCTAACGAGTACGGTGGCCGGGAAAATTTAGAGGCTGCGGAATTCCTGCGTCAAGTCAATCATGTAATTTTTAGCTATTTCCCCGGAATTCTCTCTATTGCCGAAGAATCCACCGCTTGGCCGATGGTGTCCTGGCCCACCTATATGGGCGGTTTAGGCTTTAATTTGAAGTGGAATATGGGCTGGATGCACGATATGCTCGATTATTTCGGCATGGATCCTTGGTTCCGTCAATTCCATCAAAATAATGTCACTTTTAGTATGTGGTATAACCACAGCGAGAATTATATGCTGGCTTTGTCCCACGATGAAGTGGTTCACGGCAAAAGTAATATGATTGGCAAAATGCCGGGGGATGAGTGGCAAAAATTCGCCAATGTCCGGGCATTATTTAGTTATATGTTTACCCACCCCGGCAAGAAAACCATGTTTATGAGCATGGAATTTGGCCAGTGGAGTGAGTGGAATGTTTGGGGTGATTTGGAGTGGGGTCTTTTGCAGTACGAACCCCATCAACAGCTAAAACGCTTTTTTACTGATTTGAACGCCACCTATAAGAGTGAACCTGCTTTATATACCCAGGATTTTGGTCAGGATGGCTTTGAGTGGATCGACTGTAGTGATAATAGTCATAGCGTCGTTTCTTTCCTGCGCTGGAGCAAAAATTGGCAGGAGTTTCTAGTGGTGGTCTGTAATTTTACTCCCCAACCCCACAGCCATTATCGCGTTGGTGTACCCCATCCCGGTTTTTATCAGGAAATCTTTAACAGCGATGCGGGTAAATATGGCGGTAGTAATATGGGCAACCTTGGCGGTAAATGGTCGGAGGAATGGTCCTATCATAGCCGTCCCTACTCGATTGATCTTTGTTTACCACCTTTAGGGGTTTTAGTTCTCAAAATCAGTCCTCATACTTCTGGGGAATAGGTAAGCTTTTTTCAGTGATCAGTAAACAGTAAACAGTGAACTGAAAACTAACATCTGATAACTGATAACTGATAACTGATAACTGATAACTGACTAACCCCTAACAAAAAAATTTAGAGGCCATCTTGCGGAAAGTGGCCTCTTTTTTGGCTTAATTTTGCGAAAACGATTAAGTTGTTAGATTAGCGAGCAGTGTTTGCACCCATTCTTGAGCGAGTTCTTCCACGCTGCCATTACTGTCGAGATGGCTAATACTAAATCCGTTGAGTAACGCACAGAAAACGGGTTTCTCCGAGAAACCCGTTTTCTACTCATGTAATAGGCAAAAGGATCAATAGATAATCAGTCTTTAATAACAGGATTTAGTCTGAACAGGTACAGACAAGAAAGTGCAGAAAGTGGGCATTTTCCTCCGTCGAGCATCAAAATCAAAAACAAGCAAAAGTATATGTATATTTAGTGACTAAATAAGACAGATTTGCCCTAGATGCAGACCGGGCAAAAGACGGTCAAAAACTAACCCATCAGGATCACCGTATCGATGACGTGGATCACACCATTATCTGCCTCGATATTACCCGCAACCACCGTGGCATTTTTCACCTCAAAACCTTCGCTACAATCGACGGGAATCGGTGAACCCTCTAGAGAAGTCACTACAGCCAATTTTGCCAAATCTTCCTGCATATATTTGCCCGCAACGACGTGATAGGTGAGAATTCGGGTTAATTGGGGGATATTCTGCACTAGGGTTGTAATCGTCCCGGGGGGCAATTTGGCAAAAGCTTCATCGGTGGGGGCAAAAACCGTGAAGGGGCCGGGACTTTTCAGGGCATCCACAAGATTAGCCGCTTGTACCGCCGTCACTAGAGTTTTAAAATTATCGGCACTGACCGCAATATCGACAATATCTGCCATAAACTTGACTCGATCCCTTAAAAAAATTATCTATTTCAGATTTTAAACTTAATCTTGTCCCAAAGATCGTTCTAGGGATGGGGTGTGGGGTGTGGGGTGTGGGGTGTGGGGTGTGGGGTGTGGGGTGTGGGGTGTAGGGAGA
>NZ_JAPZQJ010000052.1:0-1383 GCF_027530405.1 Microcystis sp. LE19-41.2A
GGCTCTTCGGTTTGTGTTATGCAATGGACGGGGGTTATAAGGGATGGAACCCTTATATAGAAAGGCATTTAGCGATTTTTGTCAATTATTTCTTATCTAGAGCGAACTAATCAATTAAGTCTCTTGCCAGATAAGGATTTAGTCGATTTATGCCCCCCTATCGAACCATACCAAGTAACGAAGAACCCCAAAATCTAAGATTTAAATATGATAGCAACCCTTTTTTGTTAATTACCTGGAGGTAAAATTTTGAACATTTCTGCAAGCTTATAACTATTTACAAGGAGACTAATTGGCGGATTAATCTTTTGTGCTTTTTCTGGAACTATTTTTGTGAAAAATTCCTGCAACTTTTGGGATATATTGTTCTTGGTTTCCTTATCTTCACCTTCGACTTGATTAATTCCCACCTCGGTGAGGGTAGCCAAAATTTCCTTGCGAAGACCATTATAGCCAACGATGTAAAATTTGTTAAGAGCTTCTAGGACTTCATTTAATTTAATCAGCAGAAATTGTTTAAACTCTTGCGTAATTTTGCTATCGTCAATCATTTGAATTAAACCTAAGATTTCTTCCCTTAACCTGTTCAAATCCTCTTTGCTTAAATATATTTCCTCAAAATCTTCTACACAAGAAGGAAGCCAATGTAGAGCGTACCATTCAGGAGAGTTTAATGGCTGTAAGAAAGAATTTGACCAAGACATTTCAAGTCTTGAAAATACACTAATTAATTCATCCTTAATTTGTTTCATAAGTTCTTTATAGGAAGACTGTTTTCTTGAAGGAAAATATTGTAGTTGATCTTCTATATGATAAATAAGCTGTAGTAATTGAATCAACCCTTTCTGAACAGAATCAGTGTCATTTTTCACTTCCATTGCTCTTGCTAAAACTGCTTGAACTGATTCGTCAGTTTCGTCTGGAGAACATCTTTGTAGGATAATTAATAAACGTTCGGCTGGATTATGAATCGGTAGAGTAGATGATTCCATAAATTTTATCAAAGGCTAGATAGGTGATATATAGAACAATAATATTGTAACCTATCATTGTCTATTTTTACTGGATTGTTTCAGCAGTCAAGTCAAGTAGGGTGCGTTAGGCAATCCCTTGTTTTTAGGGAAAAAATCAAGAGCTAAATATTGCCGTAACGCACCACAAAGAAAGGTGGCTCTTCGTTACCCTTTATGCTAAATCAACATACAAGATGCCAAGATAACATACTTCTAACCCAAAAATTCCGAAAGTTTCTCAAGCCATAGCCTCTCCGTTTTATTAGTTTAAGTTTATTGTTGATTCCCTCGACCACCCCATTCGTTGTCCTTCGCTCGAAATAACTAATTATTTCTCCAAACCAGTTTCGGATTGTTTGACAACTCTTGG
>NZ_JAPZQJ010000130.1:0-1567 GCF_027530405.1 Microcystis sp. LE19-41.2A
AAGATATAAAGGTCAACGCAGACACAGCAGTTTTTATGTGGGTCAACATCTCTATCATTGGCTCCAGCTACATCAAATGTTCCCAAAAAATATAGAAGAGCTAATGCAAATTAGCCGCTATCGGTTGAAGGATTACATCAAGGGACAAAGAGCTATATCGCTTGCCCTATCTACCTTCTAGCTCGCTTGTCCCCCTCTCAGGTGGCAACGAGGTCTATACTGATAGTTTCTTCGGCAAAATAGCCCTAAAAGTCTTACCCGATAAACATTTCACGATTCCATAAGCAAAAATTATCACACAAAGTCGAGAAGAGCCATGAATACGAATAACGATAGACAACATCTCAAATTATTATCAATCTTCCACTATATTGTGGGAGGGATTCTTGCCTTTTTCTCTCTCTTTCCACTTATCCACTTTACTATCGGTTTACTCATCATTACCGAATCTATTTCAGTACATTCATCTGGGAATTTACCGCCTCAAGCAGCCGGATATATTTTCGCCGCTGTTGGTGGCCTACTTTTCATATTAGGAGAAGTTTTTGCTATTGCTACCATTGTATCGGGGCGATTCCTCAAACGCCGCCAGAGATACTGGTTTTCCTTCGTTATGGCCTGCATCCTCTGCTTATTCACTCCCTTGGGGACAATCCTCGGAGTCTTCACGATTATTGTTCTCTCCCGCCAGTCCGTCAAGGATCTATACGGGCTTCCTAATGCAGATACCGTTAATTAACATCTCCAAATGAGAGCGGCCTTCAATAAATAGGCTTAGTAGCAGCCGCCGTCAGGCTCAATAAGAAAGCCACGAACTGGATACTGAAAATAATAAATGCTATCAACTGACCCAGGGATAATTGAGCGGCGAGGACTGGGGAAGCCCCATACCAGAAAAGGAAGAGTACGATTAGGGTCAAAGGCAAGCGGAAAGAAAGAGGAAGAGGTTCTGAACCAGACTCGGCTACCAATCTGTTTCTTTTGAGAAGGTAATAGGTTCCACAGGCTAGGGCAGTTAGTCCAGTGGAAGCAAAGGCAAGTTGAGGACTGTAAATAGCCATTAATGATAGCATGGCCAAGACTTTAGGGAGTGTGACAGCGACTTTGAGAAAGAGTTTCCTAGCCAGACCGTTGCCTATGATGGCGGCGGTGAGAGCGGTTAGGCCGATCTCCGAGGCACTGGCAAAGAGAGTCGTCACTATCAAGAAAACACCCCAAAAGTTGAGAGCCTCAGGCGAGTTCTGGATGATGACCTTATCGATAATCACCTGAATGACTAAGGGGATAGACAACCAGAACAGAGTACCGAAGGCACTTAAAAAGAAGACGGTTATCGATAAGAGCAGTTGAATGATAATTGTTACTCCCCGAAGCTAAACTCACCGGATGAACGATCCAGGCTAGACATACCATAAAATATTTAGCCACAAAAAAGCACCCCCTTGCGGGAGTGCCTTTTCGTTCAGACTAGGAATTAACCATTGATAGCAGGAGCAATCAGAGCTACAGGAGCCTGTTCACCACTAGCCAAGTCTAAGGGGAAGTTATGTGCATTACGCTCGTGCAT
>NZ_JAPZQJ010000190.1:0-4376 GCF_027530405.1 Microcystis sp. LE19-41.2A
ACTTCATTGAGAAAGTTTAATTCTTCTTGCTTTTTCCAATCAGTTAGCATTGAAGAAGTTTGAGCGTAGCCTACTCTTTCTTGCTTTTCGTACCAAGCTTGTGTTCGTTCGTGGAGAGCTTTGTTGTAAACTAATCTTACACAGCCCAAAGTGCGCCGCAATAGCGACTCTTGTTCGGGTGTTGGGTAAAATCGGTAGCGATAGCTTTTCCATATCTCGCATTCTAGCATATATTTCGTAAATGTGCTAATATTTAACAGTAAAGCCGTCGTTCTACGACGGGGTTTCAGACCCAAATTTTCGATGAACCCGATTTTTTCCGATATATTTGACGGCAATCTCTTAGACAATAACATAACTAACGGTACTGGCCTCGCCGATAATATCGTTCTTGATAACGGTAATGACACTTCTGACGGTGGTGCTGGTGATGATCTAATGTATGGTAATGGGGGCAGCGATAGCCTTCTAGGTAATGCGGGCAGCGACAATATTCAAGGTGGTTCAGGTAATGACACCCTCGATGGTGGATCCGGTAACGACACCCTGATTGGTGGCAGCGGCACTGACACAATGACCAATGGTGCGGGTAACGACATTTACCGATTCTTGAGTGTATCAGATAGTCAGGTCGGTGCTGCGCGGGACGTACTTACAGATTTCGCTCCTGGATTGGATAAGATTGACCTATCGGAGATCGATGCCAATACTACTATAGCGGGTGATCAAGCTTTCACTTTTATTGGTACTGCTCCCTTTGGTACTCCTCCCCATGGCGTTGGTCAAGTCAACTACTTTATTTCTGGTAGCAATTTGATTGTTCAGGCAGAAATTGAGGGAGATGGTAACTTAAATGTTGATATGCAAATTCAACTCAATGGTGGATTAGCTGCGATTGCGGCGACAGACTTTATCCTCTAGTCTGTGACTAATTGCACTTTTTAATCTCACGTTAGAGACAGTAAAATCTACTCCTCGGCGTGAGATTAATGTTTAGTCGGATGGAAGCATCAACACCATAATAGCCAGAAATTACTGTAATTTGATGGGCGGAGTCGGACTCGAACCGACATGAGGGGCTGCCTCGCCACATTTTGAGTGTGGTGCGTCTACCAATTTCGCCATTCGCCCTTGGCATTAGCTTTATCATTATAACCCATTTTTGGACTCTTTAACAAATTGTGATAATCGGGGGAACTAGCCCAACGATCGATTTCTCGCGCGCGCAGGACGGGGAGGGGATGGGTTAACTGTTGGGTTTGCAAACCCTTTAACATTTCGCCCATTTCCGAGGTGCTGACGGCATCGTAGGACTTGGCCTGATCGATAAAAGCCTCTAAATTTAGTAAAGGTGCGAGACTGGGGGAACCTCCGGCTAACTTCATTAACACCGACATGACGATTTTTGGGTCTTGAACTGCCAATAAAGCCGCTCGATCGCAACTAAACTCGGCGCAGCGCACCCATGCTAACATTCTCTCCTGTAGGGATCGTGCTAACATTGTCCCCCAATTGGGCAGTAATCCCGCCGCTAGGACCATAATATTGGCTAAAGTGAGATAAACGCCGTGTTCACATTTGAGATGACCTAATTCGTGGGCGATTACCGCTTGAATTTCTGCGGGAGTCAGCATTTCAATTAGGGAAGTGTGCATCACCATAAACGGTTTTTTGCCGCGCATGGCGAAGGTATAGGCGTTAGGAACGGGGTTTTGTTGAATGTATAATTGAGGTGGTTCTAAGTCGAGAATTCGGCAAGCTTCTAGGAGGAGATTATGCAGGTCGGGTAATTGTTTTTCCCCCACCAAAACACTAGCAGCAATGTTATTTAAGTAAAAGAATTCCTCAGCAACCGAACCTAATAAACTTCTCACGGCTATATCTAACCCAGGCAACTGTTTAAGGGAATTAGTGGCCTCTAGGTCGATGGGATGCCGAAAATCATTGGCTTTTAAGCCGAGTAATAACTGTTTTGATAATTCCATATTCTTATTCATTTAACCAAGCTTTGATGCGTTCTAAACTTTTCCAATCGGGTTTTCTAGCTAAACCATCGGCGATATTTTCATCCACTTCTTGGCGAACTTCTTTGTTTAAACTAACTAATTGTTGCACCAGTTCGATATGTTCTCTAACTCCGGCGGTTTTGGTTTCCAACATAGCTAAAACCAAATTGATCCGGTTTTGGGGGGAAACTTTATCGAGTTTAACGGCTTTTTGGGCGGCTTTTAGGGCTAATTCCGGTTTATCGGTGAGCATATATAACCAAGCTAAACAGGACCAAACGGCGGCATTTTTCGGACTGCGATCGCTTAATTGTTTAAATTCCGGCAATAAACTGGCGGCGCTTTCTCCCTGTTGGTAGCGTTCTAAACCTTGTTCGAGGGTAAAATTGGCGGTTTCTGTCATTTTCAGCTAGGGGGTTAATCAAGGAGCAAATTTAACGGTTATCGGCGTATTACACAAAGCTAGTACAATTTACCTTTATCTAGTATTCTAGCAAAATTTGTCCCTTTGTCAGCAAAATTTTAAAAGACGATGCCGCGTTCTCGCCAGATCATCAATAAGCCACTCATCGAAACGAATAACATCACTGCTTGTTTAAATTGTTGGGGACTCATTTTTTCTAAAACTTTTTGTCCTAACCAATTGCCCGGCCAGGCCGCTAATCCTAACAATAAACCGTAACCGAGAAAAGGCAGATGTAAAACTCCAAAGGCTGCGTAGGCGATTAATTTGGCCACATGAACTACTACCATGTGAACGGATTTCGTTGCCACCATTGGTTCTTTAACTAGCCCATAGTTGATATAAAACAGGTTCATCATCGGGCCGGTACTACCGACTAATCCTGAGAGGAAAGCGTAGATAAATCCCGAGGGCATAAAATACCAAGTTTTAATCTCAAAAAAAGGATTTTCTTCTTGGGGAAATAATTGTTTAAGCGAGGATAAAACCAGAAAAATTCCCAAAACTAGCGGCAACCATTTGAATTGTAAATGGGCAAAGACAAAAGCGCCGAGGGTAGATCCCATAATTGCGCCGGGTAGATACCACACCGTCGAGGGCCAGTCAATGGCGCGCCAATACATTCCCATGCGTTGGACGTTACCGATTAGCATCCCCGTGGTCAAAACCGGAGGAATGACGGCAGCATCGAGAAACCAACCTAAAACGGGGAGTAGAATCAGGGGGCTGCCCCCACCAGCAAGGGTGCTAAAAAACCAAGCTAGACTACCTGCCAACATCAAGGTAACAATGATCATCGAGTTGTAAAGTTAATTCACAAAGAGTTACTTAATCTATTATGATATCTTCTTTGGGATCTTCATCGGTATAATGCCATTCCACATTGGGCATAGCCTCGAAAGCTTGCCGGACGTAATCTTCCCAGAGTTTCCGCATTTTGGCTAGGTAGGGATCTCCTAGGCGCAATTGTAACTTATGACGTAGGCTTAGGCTATTCGCTTCATACATACTCAAATAGATAGGCGGTCCAACGGAAATATTCGATTTCATGGTCGAATCGATGGAAAGTAAGGCACATTTAGCCATTTCCTCTAGGGGTGTATCATAGGTAATAGTGCGATCGAGAATCGGTTTACCGTATTTAGTTTCACCTATCTGTAAAAAGGGCGTTTCTTTGGTGGCTTGAATATGATTTCCCTGGGGATAAATCAGGAATAATTGCGGTTCTTCTCCTTTAATTTGTCCCCCAAGAATAAACTTACATTTAAAATCAATATTATCTTGTTCTAGCCAAGTTCTTTCCCTAGCTTGTACTTGACGACTTTTATCACCGATATAGTGGGCGATATCGTAGAGATGAGTCAGAGAATGGAGATTTTTATCCTCTTGATTGTGCAGATCTCTTTTTAGTTCGTGAATCACTCCTTGGCTAATCGATAAATTGCCCGATGTACAGACCATAATTACTCTTTCTCCCGATACCGAAAAGTCAAATAATTTCCGATAGGCCGAGATATAATCGACTCCCGCATTCGTGCGAGAATCCGCCCCCATAACAATGCCAAAACGATTGATAATTCCTAAACAGTAAGTCATTTTCAGTAATCAGTAAACAGTAATTAGTGAAGAGTAATCAGTAATCAGTAATCAGTAATTAGTAATCAGTAAACAGTAATCAGTAAACAGTAAACAGTAATCAGTGAAGAGTGAAGAGTGAAGAGTGAAGAGTGAGCGGTGAATAATATCATTTAAAGCTTAAAACTTAAGGTTCTTCGTTACTTGGTATGGTTCGATAGGGGGGCATAAATCGACTAAATCCTTATCTGGCAAGAGACTTAATTGATTAGTTCGCTCTAGAGCAAAAACAATTGACAAAAATCGCTAAATGCCTTTCTATATAAGGGTTC
>NZ_JAPZQJ010000398.1:0-14129 GCF_027530405.1 Microcystis sp. LE19-41.2A
AAATCCTTATCTGGCAAGAGACTTAATTGATTAGTTCGCTCTAGATAAGAAATAATTGACAAAAATCGCTAAATGCCTTTCTATATAAGGGTTCCATCCCTTATAACCCCCGTCCATTGCATAACACAAACCGAAGAGCCAATTAATTTCTTGGTTAGGATAGGCAAAAGGCAAGAAGTAGTTAGATATGTGTAATTGATTGTGTCTAGCTACTTAAAAGCCGCCAGATTTTCTCTATTATAAGCTGGAGGAGCAAAATGAATTCTAATCCCTACTTCGCTGGCAAGGATATCTATCAAAAATTTGTGGCAGTAGTAATAGTTTTAATTAGTTGTTGGTTAGTGACTTTTCCGGCCTGCGCCGGATCCGCCCCTCTAGAAGTTAAAATTAGTCTAGGCTCCGGCCAAGGAGAATTAAAATTCTTTCCTAGTCAATTAGACTTTATTGCTGGACAAAAATACAAATTAATTCTCGATAATCCCAGTCCCACTAAACATTATTTTACCGCTAAAGACTTCGCCGATGCTAGTTGGACGCAGAAAGTTGAAGCGGGAAAAGTGGAGATTAAAGGGGCAATTCACGAACTAGAATTAAAACCTAATGCACAGGCAGAATGGGTAATAGTTCCTCTCAAAACTGGTAAGTATAAATTAATCTGTACTATTCCGGGTCATGCCGAAGCGGGAATGGTGGGAGAAATCGCCATTAATAACCCATGAATTTAAGAAAAATTGTCTCCTTTGCTTTCCTATTATTTATTCCCCTATCGGTGGTCGCTAGTCGTCTTAATTGGGGAGATCAAGCTATTTTTATCACTGCCGCTTTATCGATCATTCCCCTGTCAATTTGGTTAAGTACGGCCGTGGAAAGAGTTGCCGTAGTCACCGGGCCAACTTTGGGAGGATTAGTTAATGCTATCTTCGGCAATACTACCACTTTAGTTATTGCCTTAATTGCCCTAAAAAAAGGCTTGGTGGACATCGTACAAGCCAGTATTACCGGTAGTATTCTCAGCGACTTATTATTATTTATGGGCATGGGAATGCTCACGGGAGGTATTCGCTACAAAGAGCAGGAATTTAAACCGATTTTAGCCCGGGTAAATGGTTCTTCCATGACTTTAGCAGTAATAGCGATCGCTTTACCAACTTTGGTAATATATACTTCTAACGTGGTGGAAGTTGCCGATATTCTCAGTCTTTCCCTAGTCACCGCCACGGTTTTATTAATAGTTTACGGGTTAACTTTATTATTTTCCCTCAAAACCCATAGCTATCTCTACGAAGTGGGATTAAGTAATGAAAATACCCCCGACAATCAGGTTAGTGAGGAAGAAAAAGCTCAAGTCTGGATTTGGTTACTTGTGCTGCTTACTTCCACCGTAGCTGTAGCTTATGAGTCGGATTTATTTGTTGATGTAGTGGAATCGGTGATGGAAGGATTTAATCTCACTCCTCTCTTTATCGGGGTGATTTTCATTCCTTTAATTAGCGATGTTTCTGGAATAGTTACCGTCACTCAATTAGCCCTAAAAAATCAGATGGATTTAACGGTTTCCGTGGCGATGGGGGATAGTTTATTGGTGGCTTTATTCGTGGCACCTTTATTAGTTTTTATCGGTCAATTTTGGCAGCAACCGATGGATTTAAATTTTAATCCCTTTAATGTGGTGGCTTTGATTGTAGCGGTGATTGTTACTAATTTAATCAGCTTTACCGGTCGTTCCAATTGGTTAGATGGAACCCTATTACTAGCCACCTATTTAATCTTGGCAGTGGCTTTTTATTACCATCCCGCCTAGCCAAAAAAGAGATTTAGGTATTTTCTGAGATTGGGTGCATCTCATTTTTGTAAATCTACTAAGTTGGGATTTTTAAGGGGAAACTCTCTGCTAAAGTCGGGCATTACTTTCGATTTTTTCCCTCAATCCAAGCTTTTGGGGGGTTCTACCCCCCAAACCCCTAGGGTTGATTCATCGTAGGGTTGATTCATCGTAGGGTTGATTCATCGTAGGGTTGATTCATCGTAGGGTTGATTCATCGTAGGGTTGATTCATGAATCAACCCTACCCTTAATAAGGGGGTGTCTGATTTTAACATCTGACTACTTAGGACTTTTGCCACTTCAGTTAAATTGTATCGGGATCGATGCCTAATTCTCGCAATTTTTGGGACAATTTTTCCTTAGCTTGTCGTTCCCTTTCTTGTTCGAAAAGAGCCTGTTCTTTTTCTAAAAGAGCCTGTTCTTTTGCCTGTCGTTGCTGTAATTCGGCTTCTTGAGGAGTGGGGACTAATTGACCATCGGCGGTAAAATAACGCAGTTTACGGTCAAATATGCCTAAATATAATCCTAACTGTTCACTCCAGAGATAACCCTGTTCATTGGGAGAAATGGCTTGATATTGTCCCTCAATTAGTCTAAATCCTTGCAATTCTAACGTATTAGGATCGAACCAAAAATAATTAGGAGTGCGAAAGGTATTTTGATAGAGAATTTTCTTGTTATTGCGGTCAATATTAGCCGTAGAATCGGAGAGAATCTCGACAATTACATCCGGATATTTACCCTGTTCTCTCCAAACCACCCAACTTTTGCGGGGACGCTTTTCGGTATCTAAAACCACAAAAAAATCGGGACCCCAGAAATCGCGCTTTTTCAGTTGTTCCGCTTTGTAGTAGATGGTTAGATTTCCCGAAGCGTAATAATCACTCCTCTCGCGCCATAATAATTCTAGACAACTAAGGAGAATGATGATCTGTTGCAGGTGTAGATCACTTTCCAATGGTGGTTCATCACTCCATAAATCTGTGGGGGGACAGGCAACTTCTGGGATTATGTCTAGGGCTGTCATGACTTTTTCCCGGTATTTTAGGATTGATTAATTATAGCTTTTTTCTCACAATTGCAGAGATAAGGCGGGGGGATTTTAACCAATAACTTAAGTAGGTAGGCGTTAAAAATTATCAGACACCCCCCTTATCAAGGGTAGGGTTGATTCATGAATCAACCCTACCTTATCAAGGGGGGCAGGGGGGATCGAACCTAAAATCCATTTTTAATTTAATTATAACCAGCTACTTAATCCTACACCTTGACCGATCGCCTTCGGCACTTTATCCTAGCGCCATGGGCAAATATGTTAAAACTTCTATACAATAGCGCCAATAAGCCCGATAACAACGATGACTGAAACCCTAATTCAACCCACAACCCTAGTAGAACTCTTACGTTACCGCGCCACGGCACAACCAGAGGGCCATGCCTACACTTTTCTTATCGATGGTAAAAAAGAAACCCCACCTTTAACCTACAGTGAACTCGATCGCCAAGCAAGAGCAATCGCCGCCTATTTGCAAAAATACCAGGCCCAAGGGGAACGCGCCCTATTACTCTATCCTCAAAGTTTAGAAGTAGTGGCCGCTTTTTGTGGTTGTCTCTACGGGGGAGTGATTGCCATTCCCGTCCCCCCACCGGAATCGGGACGACTTAAGCGCACTCTGCCCCGTTTACGAGCAATTGTCAAGGATGCTAATGCCACCTTTGCCCTAGTTACCGAAAGTATTCTGACTCTTATTGAAGGTGTTAAGGAAGAATTTCCAGAATTCGACCAAATGAAATGGATTACTACCGAAAGTATTGATATTTCCCTCGCGGACCAATGGCAAGATCCCCAGGTGGATAAATCGGCGCTTGCTTATCTGCAATATACCTCCGGTTCGACTAATATCCCCAAAGGAGTGATGTTAAGTCATTTTAACCTGATGCACCATTGCGGTTACTTGCAAAAAGCTTGTGGTTACGAACCGGATAGCGTTACCCTCACTTGGATGCCCTATTTCCACGATTACGGGTTAGTCGAAGGTATCACCGTCCCCCTCTACAACGGTACACCCTGCTATCTCATGTCTCCCTTTGCTTTTATTAAGCGTCCGATGCAGTGGTTAAAAAATATTACTAAGTACAAAGTTACTCATAGCCAGGCCCCCAACTTCGCCTATGATCTTTGTACTCGTAGGATTAAAGCTGCCGATTTAGCGGAATTAGACCTGAGCAGTTGGCAGGCCGCAGGAAATGCCGCCGAACCGATTAATCCGAAGGTCATGGCCAAATTTGTCGATACTTTTGCAGATTACGGCTTTTCTTGGCAAACTTTCGCCCCTGCCTACGGATTAGCTGAATATACCCTCTTGATTTCCAATAAACCCAAGGGAACCACCCCAATTATCACCGCTTTGGATGCAACCGCCTACGAACGCGGTAAAATTGTCCCTGTAGGCTCCGATCGAACCACGGGAGTTAGATACGTCCCCAGTTGTGGTCGTCGCGTCTGTGATACCCGTATAGCTATGGTTAATCCCGATACTTTCACCCTTTGTGCAGCCGATGAAGTGGGCGAAATTTGGGCCAGTGACCCCAGTATGGCCGCTGGATATTGGCAACGGGAAGACGCAACTAAAGAGACTTTTCAAGCTTATCTTGCTGATACGGGAGAAGGACCGTTTTTACGCACCGGAGATTTAGGTTTTCTTCTCGATGGGGAATTGTATATCACGGGACGGATTAAGGATTTAATTATTGTCCGTGGCAGTAATCATTATCCCCAGGATTTAGAATGGTCAGTACAGCATCTTAATGAGGTTTTTCGTCCCGATTATGGTGCGGCTTTTTCCATTGAAGATAATGGGGAAGAACAGTTAGTTATTGTCCAGGAATTAGAACGTCGCAGCGGCGAATTAGATACGGCTAAATTAATCGCCGATATCCGTCAAGAAATCGCCGAAGAACACGAAATTATGACCCATGCGATTGTTCTGGCTAAATCGGGAACAATTCTCAAAACTGCCAGTGGCAAAATTCAACGCCGCGCTATTAAACAGAATTTTCTCAATGGTAATATGAGTGTTATCGATGCTTGGTCAGAAAATCCTGAGTTAGTTAGTAAATTTAATCGCTCTATTTCTCAAACAGAAGCATAGTTTTTTGGGTGGGCATTGCTCACCCGATCGAGTATAACAGAGGCAGGGGGCAGGAGGCAGGGGGCAGGGGTAGGGTTGATTCATAGTAGGGTTGATTCATAGTAGGGTTGATTCATGAATCAACCCTACCCGTTGGGGGCGTGGCGCCGCCCCCAAACCCCGGAGCGCATTAGTTTTTCGGTGGTATGCTTACAGACGGCTGCTGATATATCTGTAATAATTTAAGAGTCACTCCACTTGCATTTGAACAGAACAAGTAAGGGCGAAGCATTCGGATAGGAAATCTACGGTTTCAGCGATAGGTTATCGCTCGAATGCTTCGCCCCTACGGGACCCTTGACTTGTGGGGAAAGGTAGAAATTAATAGGCAAATAATCCCGATATTAATAAAGACATCAGCCAGATTAAAAACAGGAAAATTAATCAATCTAAAATCGAGAAAATCCACCACATAACCAAACAAAAAGCGATCGATGCCATTGCCGAAAGCCCCTGCTAAAATAAAACCGTAGGCTAATTGTTCCCAACGATTTAAATGCGGTCCAAAGTAAGCAAAAGCCATTAATCCCAAACTAACTAATAAGGATAGCCATTTTAGCCAACCAACACCGCCCCGAAAAACACTAAAAGCCGCCCCGGTATTAATCACATAGGTAAAATGAAAAACCCCCGGAATAATCGGGAAAGTATCACCAATTTGCTCAAAACTCTGCACGGTTATATACTTAGTTAATTGGTCTAAAATTAGACCAAGCACCGCCACTATCCAAAACCAGCGATTCTTTTTTAACATTGGCTGTGGCATCAATAAAATAATAATTTACGGAAGAAAAAGGCAATAATTACCACCACACAAATTACTACTAACTGCCCTAAAAATGGCCAGACTGAATAATTCATAAATAGGGTGGGCAAACTATCGGGAAAGGTGATTTGACTGGCTTGGGGCTGAAAAATCGACAATCCCAGCATATATAATAAACCGCACAGATGAATAACTAACAAACCGGCAAAGGCACTTAAAGCCAGGGTTTCTATCTTGGCGCGCCAGCGAAAAGCCAACCAACCACACAGCCATGCCCCCGGCATAAAGCCCAAAATATAGCCAAAACTGGGTTCTTTCAGATAACCTATTCCCCCACCCTGAGCAAACACAGGCAACCAAGTTAAACCGAGAAAAATATAGGCCACCTGGGCAAGAAGCCCGGCATTTTTGCCCCCCAGACAGCCCGTTAACAATACTGCCCCAATTTGGTAAGTTATGCCTAGTTTTTGCGAAGATAGACCCGCAGCCGACCAACTAGCTAGGCTTACTGGAACAAATGTACTAAAGATTGTCAGCAACAAACCAATCAAGGCCCAGATTAACTCATTGGGAACCGATGCGGAAGTGCGCCGGGGCGGAGAGCCTCGTCCTCGACGTGATTTAGGTTGCCTGTTGGGGTTGGTATTCACCGGGGATGGGGGCTTCTCCTCCTATTAAACTAAGATCAGCCAACATCGCCTGATCCTGTTGGGGGGGTTGTCCTAGAGTGGTCAAATAATGCCCAATCAGCATAGCATTAATTCCCGATTTTAGCCCCAGATTTTGCAATTCTCCCATCACCGCCTCTCGTCCCCCGGCATAACGGAGGATTTGTTGAGGTAAGATAAACCGGAAAATAGCGATCGCTTTTAGGGCAGTCAAGGGATCCAGTTTGGGTAAATGACCTAAAGGGGTGCCACTTCTGGGGTTTAATAGGTTAATCGGCACGGATTCCACTGCTAATTCCGCCAGGGAAAAAGCTAAATCAATGCGATCAGTCCAACTTTCCCCCATACCGATAATTCCCCCCGTACAAGCTTGAATTCCCGCCGCTTTCAGGTTTTTTACCGTTTCTACCCGATCCTGCCAACTGTGGGTGGAGACGACGTTAGGATAAAAATTCTCGGAAGCTTCCAGATTGTGATTATAACGGGTAACTCCAGCTTCTTTTAAGGCCTGGGCTTGGGCAAGGGTTAACTCTCCGAGGGCGCAACAGGGTTTAATCTTGGCCGTTTCGATGATTTCTTGAACTGTGGCCAGTATTTCCTCGAATTCCTGCGATTTAGGGCTATTGTACTTTAATCCCCGGCCTTGACTAACTAAACAGAAGCGTTTGGCCCCCGCGTCGGCTGCCGCTTTCGCATGGCTGACGATTTCCTCGCGACTTTTTAAACCGTAGATAGGCGAATCTTGACCGGGATGGTGGGCGGATTGGGAACAAAAACTGCAATTTTCCGAACAACTTCCCGATTTTATGTTGATAATGCTACATAAATCTACCGTATTACCACAACAGGCCTGACGAATGCGATCGGCAGCTTCACATAAGCTGAAAATATTTTCCTGACCTTCGATCGCAGTTAAAGCTAGGGCCTCTTGCTTACTGAGTCGATCGCCGGCGATAATCTGATTAGCCCTAGTCTGTAACCAGTTTTTTAAGGCTTCTCCCTCCATGGGGATAGATTGAGTAGCGGTGTGTGTAGAGACTTGTACCACGTCGTTTATGCTCTGACTAAGTTAGGCTCATCTTATCATTATTCAGTTACCGGGGAAAGATTAATAAAAAACTTTAGAAAAAAATGCCCTTTTGTGCTAGACTACCCGCAAAAGTTATCTTGTCTCCGATTTTATGAAAGTTATTCCCACGGAAATTCCTGATGTTTTAATCATTGAACCGCAAGTTTACGGAGACGATCGAGGTTTTTTCTTGGAGAGTTTTAATCAGAAAGATTTTCGAGAAAAAACTGGAGTCAATACCACTTTTGTCCAGGATAATCACTCTATGTCCTTAAAAAATGTCCTGCGAGGATTGCACTATCAAATCCCCAATCCCCAGGGTAAATTGGTGCGAGTGGTGAACGGTAGTGTTTTTGATGTGGCCGTGGATGCGCGTCAAAGTTCCCCCACTTTTGGGCAATGGGTAAGCTGTGTTTTAAGTGCGGAAAATAAACGTATTTTCTGGGTTCCCGAAGGTTTTGCCCATGGCTTTCTAGTTCTCTCTGAACGAGCCGAATTTCTCTACAAAACCACTAATTATTATTATCCCCAATACGAAAAAACCATTTTATGGAATGATGCCGATTTAGGGATTGATTGGCCCCTAGAGATTCCCCCGATTCTCTCCCCTAAAGACCAAGCTGGACAACCCTTTAAATCCGTGGAAGTTTTCCCCTAAAGACAATGAAAAAAGTTTTACTAATTGGTGCTAAAGGTCAAGTGGGACAAGAGTTACAAGTAACTTTACCATTCTTGGGCGAAGTTATTAGTATCGGTCGAGAAGAACTAGATTTAACTAACTCGGAAAAAATCGGCCAGTTAATTAGGGAAATTCACCCCGATTATCTGGTTAATGCCGCCGCTTATACGGCAGTGGATAAAGCCGAAACCGAGCCAGAATTAGCCTATGCTATCAATGCTACAGCCCCGAAAATCATGGCGGAATCTGCCGAGAAAATTCAAGCTAAATTTCTCCATATTTCCACCGATTATGTGTTTGATGGTCGAAAAAATACCCCCTATCTAGAAACCGATCTAACTAATCCTTTAGGGGTTTATGGACAATCAAAGTTAAGGGGAGAAGAGGAGATTAAAACTGTTAATTCTCAGGCAATTATCCTGCGTACTGCTTGGGTTTACGGCAGTTATGGCAAAAGTAATTTTGTCAAAACCATGCTGAGATTAGGCAAGGAAAGAGAGGAGTTAAAAGTAGTTGTCGATCAGGTGGGAAGTCCCACTTGGTCCAAAGATATCGCCACGGCCATTACTCAGCTTTTAATTAATGTCGATAATCCCGCAGGAATCTATAATTTTACTAATAGCGGTGTCGCCAGTTGGTTTGATTTAACTAAAGCGATTTTTGAGGAGGCAAAAATAAGCGGTATTCCCTTAAAAATTCAGAGAGTAATTCCCATTACTACTGCTGAATATCCTACCCCAGCAGTGCGTCCAGCCTACTCGGTTCTTTCCGGTCAAAAAATCTCGCAACAATTGGGTTATATTCCTCCCTATTGGCGGGATTCTCTCAAAGCTATGCTCAACCAACTATTTAATCTTTAAAACTATGAAAGCACTAATTTTATCTGGTGGTAAAGGTACGAGGTTACGTCCCCTAACCTATACGGGTGCAAAACAGTTAGTTCCCGTTGCCAATAAACCGATTTTATGGTATGGAATCGAGTCAATTGTCGCCGCAGGAATTACCGATATTGGCATTATTATCAGTCCCGAAACCGGGGAAGAAATTCGTCAGACCACGGGCAGTGGTGAACAGTTTGGGGCTAAGATAACTTATATTCGCCAAGAACAACCAGCTGGATTAGCTCACGCGGTCAAAACTGCCCAATCTTTCCTAGGAGATTCCCCCTTTATTATGTACTTGGGTGATAACCTAATTGAGGATGATTTATCGCCCTTTTTAGACTCTTTCCAAAAACAGTCCCTTGATGCTTTAATTCTCCTGCGAAAAGTGTCTAATCCCAGTGCTTTTGGGGTGGCAAAAGTAGATGAAACCGGCAAAGTTTTATACTTAGTCGAAAAACCCAAAGAACCTCCCTCAAATTTAGCTTTGGTGGGGATTTATTTTTTTGCCCCCACCATTCATCAAGCGATCGCATCTATTCAACCTTCGGCAAGGGGTGAGTTAGAAATTACCGACGCTATCCAAGAATTAATCAATCAAAATAAAGCAGTAGAAGCCAATAAACTACTGGGTTGGTGGTTAGATACGGGTAAAAAAGATGACTTATTAGAAGCAAATCGGATTATCCTTGATACCAGTCTAGAAATCGCTTTGCGGGGAGAAATTGATGCTAATAGTCAGGCGATCGGAAGGGTACAAATTGGTCAGGGTAGTAAAATTATTAATAGTACCATTCGCGGACCTGTCATTATTGGAGAAAATTGTCACATCGAGAATTGTTTTATCGGTCCCTATAGCAGTGTGGCTAATGGAGTAAAATTAATCGATGCCGACATAGAACACAGTGTAATTCTCAAAGATGCCACGATTATTGGCATTCATCAGCGCATAGTTGATAGTGTGATTGGACGACGGGCAAAACTAGAAATTGCCCCCCAACGTCCCAAGGCTTTACGCTTTATGATCGGGGATGATTCCCATGTAGAATTAGTGTAGTTAATGGGGATTAACTACCCCTTTAATTAGGGTTTGCGGCAAAAAGTTTTTCCTGGGTGTAGGGTGTAGGATTTTACCGATTTTCAGAGGTTCAATTACCTAATTTTCAGGGAAAAAGTGCCTGAATTTTCCCCCCAATCACTCCAATCGCTGGCACTTTTTGATGGGAAAAAAGTCTAAAAGCCTTATCCAACAAGGTTTTTAGATTTATTCAGCCAACCCTAACTATGTTATAATTAAGAGTCTGACCTATTTTACCGTTCTAGAACTATGACGCAACAGTATCGCATTACCCTACTACCCGGCGATGGCATCGGGCCGGAAATCCTCGCTGTCACCGTAGAGATACTGAAAGTCATCGCTAAAAAATTTGACCTCCAGTTTGACTTCCAAACCGCTTTAATTGGAGGGGCAGCCATTGATGAAACCGGCAGTCCCCTCCCCGAAGCAACCCTGAGCGCCTGTAAAAATAGTGATGCTGTTCTCCTGGCCGCTATCGGGGGTTATAAATGGGATAATTTGCCCCGGCAGCAAAGGCCGGAAACCGGATTATTAGGCTTAAGATCTGGTTTAGGTCTTTTTGCTAATTTACGTCCTGCCACCATTTTTCCGCAATTAATCGACGCTTCTAGTCTCAAACGGGAGATTATCGAGGGAGTGGATATCATGGTCGTCCGGGAATTGACCGGGGGTGTTTACTTCGGTCAACCGAAGGGGATTTTTGAGACGGAAACGGGAGAAAAATGCGGTGTAAATACCATGGTTTACTTGGAATCGGAGGTGGACCGCATCGCTAAGGTAGCCTTTGAAATTGCCCAAAAACGCGGCAATAAACTCTGTTCCGTCGATAAAGCTAATGTTCTTGATGTTTCCCAACTCTGGCGCGACCGGATGACGAAAATGGCCGCTAATTATCCCGATGTGGAACTTTCCCATCTCTACGTCGATAACGCAGCCATGCAGTTAGTCCGGGCCCCCAAACAATTTGATACTATCGTCACGGGCAATTTATTCGGTGATATTCTCTCCGATGAAGCGGCCATGTTAACCGGTAGTATCGGAATGTTACCCTCCGCTAGTTTAGGGACTGCTGGGGTGGGAGTTTTTGAACCCGTCCACGGTTCGGCCCCAGATATCGCCGGCCAAGATAAAGCCAATCCGATCGCCCAGATTCTCAGTGCTGCTATGATGTTAAGATATGGGCTAAATCAGCCTTTAGCGGCAGCAGCACTGGAAAAAGCCGTAGAAAAAGTCTTAGAGTTCGGTTATCGTACCGGAGATATTTTCTCGGAAGGTATGACCTTAGTGGGATGCCAAGCTATGGGCCAGGCCATCCTAAAAGTTTTAGAATCCTAACAAAAGTGGCATAATCGGAAATCGTCATATACCATTGATTTAATAAATATGTCAATTTAATCGTGGGGAGACGAGTGATATGGTAGCCCTATCCGAGAAAACAGAACAACAACGTGTCGATATGGAAATTCCAATTTTGTTAGATCCTACTGTCTTACGGGCGGCCAGACGCATTTATCGCATCTACTGTACCCTCAATAGCAGAGTTAGTAAACGTCCTTTCGGTGTCGCTATTAACCGCGACAATCATCGGGGCCAATTAATTTTTAACAATAAACCGATTCTTCTCCCCGGTGAATGTTTCGTCCCGATTAAGCAAATCGAATCAGAAGCCTATTAATTTTTGTGAAGATTTGCCCTAAATATCTTGCCAAACGTCAGCTAATACCCACTGGCGTAATTTTTTTGTCTAATATAGGGTTTGCTGAATAAATCTAAAAACATTGTTCGATAAGACTTTTAGACCTTTTTGAAATCCAAAAGTACCGGCCATTGGAGTAATGGGGGGGAAAATTCCTGGACTTTTTCCCTGAAAATCGGTAAAACCCTACACCCCACACCCTACACCCCACACCCCACACCCAAGACAAACTTTTTGCCGCAAACCCTAATATAAAAAGATGTTCGGGAATAATCTTAACTCTACCCTAATCCAAGACCTCGATCGCCTAGAAAATCGTCTTCGGGAAATTCCCCTCGAACCGGGGGTTTACTTCCTGCGCGACCAAAATGGCGAAATTCTCTACATCGGTAAATCCAAAAAACTCCGGTCTAGAGTCCGTTCCTATTTTCGTCCCAGTCAACCCCTCAGTCCCCGCATTGCTTTGATGGTGCGACAGGTGACGGAAATTGAATTTATCGTCACCGACACGGAAGCAGAATCTTTGGCCCTGGAAGCTAATCTAATTAAACAACATCAGCCCCATTTTAATACTCTCCTCAAGGACGATAAAAAATATCCATACATTTGTATTACTTGGTCGGAAACCTACCCGCGCATTTTTATTACCCGCAAACGTAGCATAAATAACCAAAAAGACCGTTATTATGGTCCCTACGTCGATACAAGGCTGCTGCGCCACACTTTACACCTAATTAAACGCACTTTTCCCCTGCGTCAACGTCCCCAACCTCTTTTTAAAGACCGTCCCTGTTTAAATTATGATATCGGTCGTTGTCCAGGGGTTTGTCAAAAATTAATCAGTCCCCAAGATTATCGGGAAACCTTGCAGAAAGTGGCGATGATTTTTCAGGGAAGGACGGGGGAATTATTAGACAAATTAGCGACAAAGATGCTCGCAGCGTCGGAAAACCTAGATTTTGAACAAGCGGCCACGATTAGGGATCAAATTCGCGGATTACAGGCTCTTAATACCGATCAAAAAGTCTCTTTACCCGATGATACCGTATCCCGGGACGCGATCGCTTTAGCTAAAGACGAGCAGCATTGTTGCATACAATTATTCCAAGTGCGTTCTGGTCGTTTGGTGGCACGTTTGGGATTTTTTGCCGATAGTCAGTCAGCAAACGAGGGAGAAATCCTGCAAAAAGTCCTGGAAGAACATTATTTATCGGTGGAAGGGGTGGAAATTCCCAGCGAAATCCTGCTACCCTGCGAATTACCGGAAGGTGAGGTGTTAGCGGGGTGGTTAAGGGAAAAAAAAGGTCGCAAAGTCGAGTTAACTGTCCCCCAACGGCAAAGTAAAGCGGATTTATTAGCTATGGTCGAGAAAAACGCTCTTTATGAGTTAGAAAAGACGAAAAGAAGCGCCGACCGAGATTTACAGTCTTTGCAGGATTTAGCGGTAATTCTCGATTTACCGGCACTACCCCACCGCATCGAGGGTTATGATATTTCTCATATTCAGGGTTCTAATGCAGTCGCGTCGGGAGTGGTGTTTATCGATGGGGTGGCCGCTAATCAACATTATCGTCACTATAAAATCAAAAATCCCGAAGTTAAAATCGGCCATTCCGATGATTTTGCCAGTTTAGCAGAAGTAATTCGCCGGCGTTTCCGTCGTTATGCCGAAAATACCGATAATATTGCCGAAAGTGATGATTTTCCCGATTTGGTCATGATTGATGGGGGAAAAGGACAATTATCAGCAGTGGTGACAGTTTTAGGGGAGATGAATTTATTAGAACAGGTAAAAGTTGTTAGTTTAGCTAAACAGAGAGAGGAGATTTTTTTACCGGGGGAATCCTCTCCTTTAGAGACAGATAAGGAACAACCCGGAGTGCAATTATTGCGTCGAGTCAGGGATGAAGCGCATCGCTTTGCTGTTAGCTTTCACCGACAACAAAGGATGCAAAAAAGTCGCCGTTCCCGTCTTGATGAGATACCCGGGTTAGGTTTTAAGCGACAAAAAGATTTATTAGCTCATTTTCATTCTCTGGATTATATTCGCGAAGCTTCCCTAGAACAATTGCAACAGGTGACAGGAATTGGCGAACAATTAGCTAAGGAAATTTATAATTATTTTCATCCTAAGTAGGCTATCCATTAGTCGGATCTTTCTTAACAAAAAGAGAAGAAACTTAAAAAAAGGGGAAACGATTGATAGGTATAGTTTTGAAAGAAGGAATTAAGGTGGAGGTAAGCAAAAAAATGGAGAAATGGGCAGCCCAAGAATTA
>NZ_JAPZQJ010000174.1:0-34040 GCF_027530405.1 Microcystis sp. LE19-41.2A
ATGACATCCGAGCCAGACGGCCATTTGCCGTTGAGATAAATTTCCCTCCTGACTAAGTTGGTAGAGCAAGTTTCTTTGTTCTATGTTAAGATGTTGGTGGCTCATTTTTGGGTCTGATTTGTTTTTGTTAATGATCAGACAGTACCTGATGAGCCTTTCTTTGTCAACTCTTGAGGTTGATGCGTTTCATTTTTGAATTGGCGAAAAAATCTATAAATTTCTCTTCTGTGTAAGAATCGACTAAAGATCAGTTCATCGTTAATAATTGCAACACCAATGCGATAATCTCCTATTTTGATACGATAAAAACCCTGATAACCTTTAATCTTTTTGAGGTTTTTTACATCATCCAGTGTTTGAGCTAATTTGCATTCATTGACAACAGTTTTGATCTCAGATAATAGTTTTTGATCTTTAATTTTTCTTAAGTCTTTGGAGAATTTGGCTACAAATTGAATTTTCATTCAGCTTCTCCATTGAGAATAGCAAAAACTTCTTCTTCTGGAACAAATTCACCATTTAATCCTTCCGTAATAGCATTAGCTAAACCAATATCTTCTAGGGCTTCGATAACAATTTCATAAAATAGTTCCCGTTTGTTTTGCATCATTTCAATGAGGATTTCGGTTAGGATTTCTTTGGTTTTTTCTTCGGTAATGATCGATGACATTGCGCTTAGTCCTTTATTTAAAGTTGGCTGGTGCGTTACATTAATATTAACACACCTTAACGAGATCGGCGATCGCACTTAGATTAGGATTTATTTCGATACATGACCTGGATACTTACACTAGAGTTTGCTACGGCTTGGGGAGTGACTAAGATTTCTATATTCTGACCTAATGCTACTAGAAAGCTAAACATCTGCTCAAGAGAAAATTTTTGCAATCTGCCATTTTTTAAGTTAGAAATTTTAGCCTCGTCAATTCCCAAAATTTGACTGACCTCCTGCTGGCTTAATCCTTTTTCAGTAATCAGATCATAAATCACTGAAGCCAGCTTGACTTTAGCGAGTTTTTCTTCAGCATTAGCAAAGCCTAAGTCTTCAAAAATGTTTCCTGAACTAATAGTATATTCTGTCATAATCATTTATCCCCTTTTTGGTATTTATTGTTGCTCTTTGACAATCTCCTGTGCTTTTTTCAGGCGTTCTTTGATTAGATCAATATTTTGTTTTGGTGTTTTAATCCCTGATTTTGATTTTTTCTTAAAGGCATGGAGAATAAAAATAGCATTGCTTAGTTTAAGAGCATAAACTGTTCTATAGGTATCGGTTTGATAATCGCTGACTATTTCAAAAACACCATTAAACCCCTTTAAGCTTTTGACCTTAGGATGATTTTGATTATTCTGAACAGGATAAAGAATGTAGCCAACTTCATCAACAACCTCTTCAGGAAATTCTAATAGCTCCTTTTTTGATGCTCCAATCCAGATAAAAGTTTTCAGTTGTTTATCTACCATTTTTTTGAAAAAATGTGACAAATACAAATAAAAAGCTCATAAATTTGTTATAAAAATCCTCAAGACTAAGTTTGACAAAAAACCTGAGATTGTTATATTCTACAGGTGAAAAGCTTTTGCAAGAGAGAGCCACACCCCACGCACCAATTATATCATTCATTCTACCTGAATATCAAACAGGAACTAGAAACCTGTTACTAGGGAGAGATTGCTACGGGGGGATATTCGGTAGCAGTTAAATAATCATAATAAAAACCACTCCAGACACAGTAGCGGCTCTTGTAGGGTGCGTTAGTGATAGCGTAACGCACCCATTTTCTTAAGATGGTGCGTTACGGCGCGATAATAATTTAATTATTAACAAATTTCCTTTAAATACGCGCAAACACGCACCCTACAAGCTGATTTAAGAGAAGTAGAATCCTTTATTTAGTCAATAAGTTAACATATAATTGAGTTAAGACATTCTCATTCAACAATTTTCCCTATGGCACAAGCTCAGGAACCGAACGATAAAAATTATGAAGTGGAGCGTCAATTGAGGAGTCTTAATCGGCGCCTGGAGCGTCTGGAAGATACCCAAGTGACAGGAAGAGAGCTAAACCGGAGTTTTGATCGAGTCTATGAGGAAATTGATCATCTTGAAGATAAAGTTGATCGGCTTCAATCGAATTTTGAAGAGTTTCGTGATGAGATTAACCAAAAATTAGATACGATTTTACAACATATTACGGGCATCAATTAAATTGACAGCGATCATCAATAAAGTATTATCGTAGGTTGGGTTGAACGATAGTGAAACCCAACACTTTTAAATAATTGAGTTGGGTTTCGTTCCTCAACCCAATCTACAGATTACTAAAAATTGTTGATAAGTAACAATTTTAGTTATTCCAAATTGTTGCAAAATTAATAAATCTTGATCGCCTGTAATTAAAAAGTCAGCTTGACTATCTTTGGCTAAGGCTAAAAGGTAGTTATCTTTAGCGTCTCTACAGATATTAATTTTTGATTTAGTCTCAATACATAACCCAATTATGCTTAAAAGTTCAAGTAATTCTTGAACTTTTCTTTGGGAAAAATGCTTTTGTAATTTTGGTCTTTTGGTAACAAGGTTAATTTCATTAAGTAGCTGTGGAGAAAAAATCGGCACAAGAGTTTTTTCAATCAGTAGATATTTTAAACCAGCTAACTGTTTACCAATAAGAAAGCTAATCCAAAGGTTAGTATCAATAATAACTTTAATCGGTGGCTTGTTGTCCATAAATTTCAGCCCTAACTTCCTCCACTTCTTCGGTAATTGTCTCTAGGGAAAGCTCATCAGTTTTAAAGGTTTCTAAAAGTTGGGTTAATTTTTGATTTAAAGTTTCTTTTTCGAGTTCTTTACTGAGTTTTATTTTGTCACTTTCTGGGAGTTGTTTAACCAAATCTAAAATCTGGTCAAAGTTTAAGGTTAGTTGGTAAGTTTTTTGGTTCATTTTCTCAAATTATTGTTTATTGATAAAGTTTAATTGCTCGCAGTGCATACTCAAAACAACGTTCCCGAATATCTATTTGTTTCTTCTATTCTTTTTGATAATTCATAATTCATAATTCATAATTCATAATTTATCTATCGAGTTCCCCAAAAGCTGATGTTTACGGGAGCAAAATCCCTCAAATTAGACTTGACAAAAAACCTGAGATCGTTATATTCTACAGGTTAAAAGCTTTGAGAGAAGGATAACCAACCCCCACGCCCCACGCACCAATTATATCATTCATTCTGCCTGAATATCAAACAGGAACTAGAAACCTGTTACTAGGGAGAGATTACTGCGGGGGGATATTCGGTAGCAGTTAAATAATCATAATAAAAACCACTCCAGACACAGTAGCGGCTCTTGTAGTGGACTGTTTCAACTAAAATAGGGCAATAGATTTCGGCTTAAAGTCTTAGATTATAGAATTTATAGCATTTTTCTAATACACCAAATTAGCTGAAACAGTCCAGTAGGGTGCGTTAGTGATAGCGTAACGCACCAATTTTCTTAAGATGGTGCGTTACGGCGCGATCATAGTTTAATTATTAACAAATTTCCTTTAAATACGCGCAAACACACACCCTACAAGCTACCCCAATTTTTTCAAAAAAATCGACCCGCCGCTAGGCGGGAAAAAGAGAAAAATTGGAAAAAGTAAAAAAGGGTAAAAAGGGAAAAAAAGGGGAAAAGGGTTACAGAGTCCTCCCAGCACCGCACACCACCCGAAAACCGCGGTAGCCGATGCCGTCGTCGCGGATGATGTCGATGCGGTAAGCGGAATGGCGGAAAGTGGAAGGGCAGAGAGCTGGATTGCCGTACCAAGAACCGCCCCGCGGTATTGGATAATCACCACCATTTGTCAGCCAAGCACTGCCGTCACTTGGCGCATCCCTATCCCTATACCTATCATGCCAATTGTCCTCGCACCACTCCCAAACACTGCCACCCATGCCACAGAGTCCCCAAGCATTGGGCTTTTTCTGACCCACAGGATGAGCTGTCCCCTGAGAATTTCCGTTATACCAAGCGTAATCTCCTAACTGATTGGCATCATCACCGAAATAATAGCGAGTAGTGGTCCCCGCACGACAAGCATATTTCCATTCCACTTCTGTCGGTAGGCGATAGGTTTTCCCGGTTATTTGACTCAATTTTTGGCAAAAGGCTTGAGCATCATTCCAACTAACCTTTTCTACCGGATTTTGGGGATTGTTTTGAAACCGAGAGGGATTGTTTCCCATTACCGCTTCATATTGTGCCTGAGTGACAGAATATTTGCCAATCGCAAAACTGTTTACTTTAACTAGATGTTGATGCTTTTCAGTCTGGTTAGACTCGGGATATCCTGACAGTGATCCGATAAGCAATTGACCTGCTGGTAAGCCTACCATCTCCAGTGTTACTCCCTTGGGTAGTTTCTCTGTAAATGGAGTTAGATTTATCGGTTGAGGACGAAATTGAGTAATAGACTGACATGAAGAAACAACACTAGCGACACTCCCGGCTGTAACTAACCCCAACTGTTTTAAAACTTTACGGCGCGACCATCGTTTTAGCATTTTTGCAAGCCTCCTAAATTTTTGAAGTAGGTGAACTATGGGAATCTTAAGAATTAGTAAAGTGTAGGGTGGATTAGGCGGTTACAAATCCGGTCAAAAAACCAAAATTAATAATCCGCCGTAACGCACCAATTCTATCATTAATTCTACCTGAATATCAAACAGGAACCAGAAGCCTGTTCCCCGGCAGTGGAAGTTAGGGGTTGCTAACAGGGGGAACAGTGATGACAAAGCGGATAACAGTTCCGATAACTGCTGTTGCCAAGATGGTGATTAATGCCCAAATTTGGGCTTTCTGGGAACCTTTAATCTCTTTTAGATCACCTTGTAAGGTGTTGAATTCTCCCTGTAATGCCTTGAGATCTCCCTTGACTTCGGCCTCGAATCTGACTTGAACAATCTTGATCTCTGTGACATCTTTCTGGAGCGCGTCTAGCTTCTGATTGGTCTCTTTAAGATTCTGATTAATCTGGTCTAGGATTTTTCCTAAATCGGTTTCGATGGTGGGGCCGCTCATGGGTTAGACTCCTAATTAAGTGGTGCTGTTGTTTCTGACTTAGATTTCAGTGTTTGAACAAATTGTAAAACTTTTTGTTGCTTTTCCGGTGTCAGTTCTCGCCATTGTTCAAGTAGTTCTTCTTCTTTACCCATAAATACCTCGCTCTTGAATTATAAATTGTTTGGTTTTGAGCAAGGCTCATTAATAAAAACCACTCCAGACACAGAGGACACAAAGATCATATCATTTTGGGTTTGCGGTGGACGTTGTAGAATAGAGAAAACCTACTACGCTGATAGATACCATGCCCTCTCCTGCTATTACCACGATCATCAAGATGGTTGAGTCTCTGCCTGATGAGCTTCAAGAGCAGTTAGTAGAGTATGTTCGAGCTTATATTGCAGAAATTGAAGAAGAAAAACGATGGGATCAGTCGTTTAAACAGACGAAGAATAATCTAGTCGCAGCAGCCCGAAAAGCCAAAGAAGAGATTGCAGCAGGATTGTCCGCGCCGATGGATTATGAGCAGCTATGAATTCCGCGACATTGCCCTCATTTTGGCAGAAGTATCGCGACTTGAAGCCAGCAGTCAAAGCCGGAGCCAGGAAAGCATATCGGTTATGGGTAGAGAATCCGTTTCATCCGTCGTTAAATTTTAAGTGTATTGACAGCGACGAAGATATTTGGTCAGTGCGTGTAACGAAGAGTCATCGAGCTTTGGGAGTGCTGTCAGGGGATACAGTGACCTGGTTTTGGATTGGCGATCATGATGAGTACGAAAAGTTTTATTCGTAAAACAGAGGAACTACAAGCCTATTCCACTCGAACTTTAAAAACCCCCTTGCCACTCTCCTATACTTTTTAAACAGGATTTAGTATCACTCCCTCATAAGTACCTAAGCAAAATTAATTACACATATCTAACCCCCCCCTTGCCTCTTGCCTTTTGCCTTTTGCCTTTCTTCACTAGGAAATTTATTTTGCACGACTACTTAATGACATTCGATAAACTAGATGGCATAGCGACTTTTTTCGGAAGTATCAAAGTGAGCAAGCGTAATTTTTTTGGTGAGGATAGAAGTTTTTCGAGGCAAAAAAACAGAACGTTGCCGGAAATATTCGCCAAAATATTGACGGTAGAGAGGACAACTGACTCGGCAAAACTTACCTTGTCGGTGAATTAGTCCGAGACTTTCTAGGTGAAAAGCCGCCATTAAATCAATTTCTATGTCTTTTTCCGCCATCACCACCTTAGCAAAGATAGCCGCCAAATTGCCCTTTAAGTATTGCAGATGCCAAAGTAAACGTTTAAGATGGTCTGCAAAAATATTACTTTCCTCCCCGATAGAAGTAGCTAAAATGGTTTCTAGGGTACAATTACCCCGAGCA
Organism: Microcystis sp. LE19-41.2A; assembly: GCF_027530405.1. Classification (NCBI taxonomy): domain Bacteria; kingdom Bacillati; phylum Cyanobacteriota; class Cyanophyceae; order Chroococcales; family Microcystaceae; genus Microcystis; species Microcystis sp. LE19-41.2A. The sequence goes on from NZ_JAPZQJ010000174.1 coordinate 6,435, forward strand.
ATATGATAGCAAGCAAGACGAATTAAATAGGGATTACCCCCTAGAAATATCCGTAATTTTTCGCAGTCAAAATTCTGCTCTAATCCCTGTCTTTGACTTAATTCTCGTACTTGTGCGCTGGTAAAATTAGGCAATTCGATCGGTAAACCAAGACTAAAAGGAGATTGATAGGTATCTGAGGTTTTATCAAGCTCCTGTGCAGGGGAATAGGCAACAATTAAACGTAATTTTTGCCAGAGAGGTTTGTTTTTGCCTTCCTCGTGCCAGAGGTGGAGAATACTAAAAAATTCTTCCCTTAGCTGTGGATAGGATAAAAGATATTCAAGATCATCAAAGGCAAGCACTAAAGGGCGATCGAGATGGGGGAGAATATGCTTTTCTAGATAGATTTTACAGTTAATTTTACCCCCTAAGAATTCATCCCAATCCTCTGGGAGATGATTATCTAAATCTAACTGGCGACTAATACTAACGCAAAGCCAACGCAGCCAGTGATTTAAATCTTGAAAAATTGAGCTTTCTGCTAACCGAAAACTGAAATAAAGTGTATGGTATTGCTGTTGTTGAGCATAATTAATAATTCTGGCCATCAGGGAGGTTTTTCCCATTTTTCTGGGTGCGTTAATCCGGATCAGACTACCCCCGCGCAAGATCTCTTGATAACAAGTCTGTTCTAGATTATTTCTGTTAATATAAAAGGGGGAATCGAGGGGGACTTGTCCCTCTGGTAATTCAGGCAATAGTTGAGGATTAATAGTATTAGTTTCTGGTAAGTTAGGACGATAATAATCGCTATTTTCTAAAGTTAAATTAAAGGCTTGAAAACAATGTTTCAGGGTTTGTTTATCCACTCCCGATTCACAAGCAAATACCTTCATCAGAGTATCTACCCCTAAAAGAGTTTTCTCGCTGAGGACTTCTAGGGTGAAGCGATAACCGCGATTATCCCGATATTCCGCTTCTTGTTTAGCAGTAAGTAATTTTTCTAGTCCCGTGGTGGTAAGGATAACCCCGCGTCTGCGGCGCTGTTTTTCTGGTTTTTCCATGATAGTTTTTCCCTGTCCTGAACTCAAACTCTGCACCTCTACTAGAGGTTTTGAGTTTCCTATAGACTTCTCCTCAACAGGGAAACAATCAATTCCGTAATTTTACTGGTTTAGCCCTCGAGAAGGTAGGAAAAATAACCAGACCACTTATTTTCTTTCCAGTCCGAGTTATTTCTGGGATAGGGATAAATCTTAGCCTACTTGCTGACGATAGCTATTCATTTCTAGGCTATCTTCCCCATAAAGATCCTCAATGTGTTCATGACAACAATCGATCGCAAATTGCTCAAATTCTCCCGGTTCAATTTGATACATTTTGGCAAAAATATCGGGTTGAACACGACAAAATTCTGGTCTCTGGTCATAAATGGTACAGAGACGGGTTTGGCGATCGAAGTTTATACACCAACCTTCTTCCCCCACCATGCTGAGATATTGACTTAATTGTGCGGGAGTCAGATATTCTTCTAAGTCAGGACGCTCATCGGGATTTAGTTGACAACAAGCTCCACAATTTTTAATACATTTCCAATTGGCCATATAACCGGTGTGCCGCGACGAATTAATCCTAGTACCTACTGACTAGCTTACTAGCAAATAGTCGCAATTTTGCCTTCCAGTAGCAATTCCCCTCAATAGTTTTAATCTAACCCAGCGATCGGGAGTGAGAGCTTGACTAGGCAAGGATCTAATAAAATGGGCGTTGTAAGGGTCGAACTTACGGCATCCTGCTTGTAAGGCAGGCGCTCTACCACTGAGCTAAACGCCCGAATTAATTTTGTACTTTCTCAGCATAACATATATTTTTAAAAAAGTATATTATTTTTTTGAGCAAGTTAATTTTTTTCCGATGCCCTCTGGTCGAACTCACGATCGCATTACCCTAATTCTGTTGCCACCGATTGCGGGGGCGAGTTTTTTGGTCAGTGGCAGTGGTAAATTAACCCTGTTACTCTTGGCCAGTTATTTGTTTAGCGGATTCCTGTTTGGGCCGGATCTTGACATCCACTCGGTTCAGTACAAACGTTGGGGTTATCTGCGCTGGTTGTGGCTACCCTACCGTTCCATGATCCGTCATCGCGGTTGGTTATCCCACGGTTTATTGATCGGCACAATTTTTCGGTTATTTTACTTCGGTAGTTTTCTTTTACTAGCGGCGATCATCATCATTCCCATCCTGCAAAGTTTCTGGGGTATAGACTGGGATTGGCGACTGTGGCCGCAGCAAGCGATCGCATTATGGCAACAGTATCCCCGGGTAGCGATCGCTATTTTCCTGGGTTTAGAATTAGGGGCGATGAGTCATAGTTGTAGTGATTGGATCGGATCGGCCTATAAACGTTCTCGAAAAGTGGCTCAAAAACCGGTAAAAAAGAAAAAACGTTAATAGTCCCCGTCCACAATTTCTAATTAGCCTTACTTTGATATTCTTGCCAAGTTTTCGGACTGATAAAGAGAGTTCCTTTTTCTTGCTGATCGGGAAACTGGATATAATTTTTCTCTAAATAATCCTTGAGTTTTGGTGATTGCAGAAATTCCTTTTCAAATCGATAGAGAAAAACCAAATCGGGCTGTCTTTTTTCAATAACTTCTAGGATAAAATCCCCATCAAGATTCTGATTCATAAATCTCTTTCTGGTGATGACAGCAGTTTCTGGGGGTGTTTTCAAGAAATATTGATATATATAGTGAGGATTGTCGGTTAACAGAAGTTTATCGGAGTTTTTAAATTTTTCAAACACAGCTTCTGCTAAAAGAGGTTTATACCTTTTATTAAATTGAACGTAGGCATTAATTGCAGGATCACGATTGGTGATTATTCTCAAGGTATTAAAGAGAAATTGACCAGACAGGGGGATAAAAATCAGCATTTTGAGAACTAATTCCTGGGTTATTTTTCGATTTTGCCTAAATTCTGCGAGACTATCATTAATTTTAAACTGTTCGACAAATAAGGCAATTATCCAAACGGCAGGAATAATTAAATGGATATAATAATAAGGCCAAATTGGGGCGACTGTGGCGAATCTAAATAGATTAGAACCCAACCAGATCAAGGGCGGTAAAAGTGGTATTATATTGCGAGTAAAAACCATCGCTATAATAGCGATCGCTGTCACGATTAGATAAATTGGTTCGTGCTGTAGGGCGCTTTGTAAGAGAGTCCATAAGGTGAGATTTTCTTGAGTAAAACTAGAGGCAACGCTGACATGAGATTTAATAATATTTTCGTAGGAAAAAGGAAAAATAGTCAGGGAACCCAAGACAAAGACTAAAACGACAGCGACTGACCAAATAACAATATCAATGATTCTTTTAATAAAGCTACTTTGTTGATTGAGAAAAATAATTAAAGCTACAGTTGGGATAATAGTAATGCCTGAAAGTTTAATTTGCAGGGAAAAAACGAAAGCAATGGCACTGAGTAAATACAGTCCATACTTAAGCTTACCCGTGAATTGAACGGCTTTAAAGATGATAAAAATACTTAAGATTGTAAAAAAAAGTGAGGGTAACTCCCGCAACATTGTCGTTGATAGGGTAATATACACTAGACAGGTTGAGAGAATAAATACCGATAAACAAGAAGCTAATATTCCGCAATTAACTCTCAGAATTAGATAAAAAATTCCTAACATAATTGTGGACAAAGAAAGCACCATAAGGCGCGCGGCATGGATAGTAAATCCTGTCACGCTTAACCAACTATTTAGTAAAAGAGATAAACCCGATAAATGATCGTGCCAAACTTGTTCGTAGAGACGATAACCTTGTTTAGTGACGTAGGCAAGTACCAGGGCCACCGCTTCATCAAAATTAAGGATATAGGGATAATGAAGCGGGACTTTCCAGAAAACAATCCCCAGAAAAAAAACAGCAATGGCAATTAATGCCATTAAATCAAAACGATTAGATTTCTTATTCATAACTTTTTCTGGACAAGAATTGCTGCGTATCTTATCACAGATCGAGACATCAGTTAAGTAGCTGGTTATAATTAAATTAAAAATGGATTTTAGGTTCGATCCCCCCTGCCCCCCTTGATAAGGGGGGTGCCGATCCCCCCTTAGTCCCCCCTTAGTCCCCCCTTAATCCCCCCTTGATAAGGGGGGTGTCTGATAATTTTTAACGCCTACCTACTTATGGTTAAAAAAGATACAAAGATTACTTTTCAGAACTACGCCCTAAATCTTTAGATCTATGATAGGCCGCCACTACTGCCTCGATAATTGTCGATCGAAAAGAGCCTTTTTCTAATTGTCTCACTCCGGCAATCGTAGTTCCTCCGGGGCTAGTGACGCGATCCTTTAATTCCCCAGGATGTATGGCCGATTCTTTTAATAGGGTTGCCGTCCCTAAAACTGTTTCTATGGCCAATTGAGATGCGATTGATCGCGGTAATCCGGCCGCCACACCACCATCGCTTAAAGCTTCCACCATCAAGGCCACAAATGCCGGGCCCGATCCCGATAATCCCGTTACCGCGTCCATCAAAGCTTCGGGAACTTCCACCACCGAACCGACCGCAGCAAAAATATCTCTGGCTACGGCCAGATGTTCCGGTTCCGCATAACGACCAGGTGCGATTGCTGTAACCCCTTGTCCCACCGTGGCGGGGGTATTAGGCATCGTCCGGATGACGGGGCGATCGGGAAAGCCCATTTCTAGGCGATTGAGGGTAACTCCTGCTAAAATCGAGATAATCAAGGGTTTTTCGGGTATTCCCAGCAAACTATTCACTACTTGCTCTAAAATTTGCGGTTTTATCGCTAAGATTAACACCTCAGTTGCTCTAGCGGCTTCCCGGTTATCCTCACTGACTTGTACTCCGTAGGTATTAACCCAAAAGTTGCGCCGTTGGGATTGGGGTTCACTGACTAACACCGTTTCGGGACTATAAATATTTTTTTTTAATAAACGGCTGAGAATGGCCTCAGCCATCACGCCGCCGCCAATAATTCCTAAACGAATAGACACAGTATTATTAAAAGTAAAAAGTAAAAAAGAGAGATTTAGCTATCCTACCAAGAAAAAACGCATCCTCTCGATAAATCGATCGATTTCTAGCTTCGACAAACCTGACGAGAGGACTATGGCAGGATTCATTGAGCTAATCGACTGCTTTCGGCTCCCCAAGCAGGTGCGGAGGAAACGGGACGAGCCATTTTCGGGTTATCAGCGATATCGTGAATAGTTCCGGAAAGGGTGCTAACTTTAACGCAGCTGGGGGTAAATAGGAAAATACTCTCACCGATGCGTTCTTGATGACCATCAATTGCATAAGTGCCACCGGCGACAAAATCCACGGCTCTTTGTGCTTCTTCGGGATCCATGACGTTGAGATTTAAAACCACCGATTTGCGTTCTCTCAGGGTTTGGATAACTTGGGGCATTTCCTCGAAGGAATGGGGCTCGATCACGACTACTTCTGCATTATTGTTGTTAATACCTGGCATACCGATCACGTTGCTTCTGTTGAGTCCCATAGATGTGGCTGTACTGAGATTTAAAGGTTCGCGTTGACGACGATTGAGGGGATCTTCTTCTTCGTTTTGATCCCTATCTTGGGGGGAAGACTTTTCCCAGTTCATTTCTTCGTAGTCGGTTTCGTCTTCGTCTTCTGGTTGTTCGGAGATGCCGACAAAATCTTTGAGTTTGGTAAAAATGTTGTTCACAGTCTAAGTGTCCTTCAAAAGATTTTTTAGGTGGTCTTGGCTAGAGTCGGGGTTATTTTAGTGGCCTTTAACAACTTTTGTTCTCACTTGGTACAGGAGAACTATTTTGTTCAGGGTTCGTCATTCTAGTCGTCTGGAGGCAGCGGTTAGTTCCCTCTTTTCAGTTATCAGTTATCAGGGGATAGTTTTCAGGGATTGGGAAAAAGTCAATTCCTCATTTCTAACCACCGGTTTCTAGACTGAACGCTGTAATCTTAAGATATATTGTCACCGATTATTAAAATTACTAGGAGTTTTTTCTGTAAATTTACGGAGATGGTTCAGTAAATACGATCGCCGAAGATGCCAGTTCCCACCCGGATCAAAGTGGCTCCGGCCTTGATGGCGAGAGGATAATCGTTAGACATCCCCATGGATAGATGAGGCAGGCATAAACTAGAGCTATTCTCGATTATTTGGGCTAAATCGCTGGTTTTTTCAAAGGCGGCTAACTTTTCCCCAGCGGATAATCCTCGGGGCAGAATTGTCATCAAACCTTGAATTTTTAGCTGTTTACAGTTGACTAAATCGGGAATATCTGCTAGTAATTCGGCCTTGTCCCAACCGAACTTATCGGGATCGGGGACAACTTTCACCTGTAGCAAAACTTGGGGATTAATCTCTAATTCCGCCGCTAGGCGATCGAGTCTTTGGGCTAATTTTAAACTATCGAGGGAATGGATTAAATCAAAAGATTCTAGGACTTTGCGGGCTTTATTTGCCTGTAGATGCCCGATAAAGTGCCAAGAAATATCTGGCAGGTCTTTTAGTTCTTGCTGCTTCGAGATTGCTTCCTGTAGCTTACTTTCAGCAAAATCTCTCACTCCTGCCCGGTAAGCTTGACGGATATAATCGCTCGATACCTGTTTACTGACAGCAATCAGGCGCGTGGAGGGGGGTAGGGTAAGACGGATTGACTCGATACGACTAGCGATCGTCATGAACTAGACTGAAAAGGTTTGTTGATAAGTTTGGTTGAGACTGTTAAATTCTTGCACATTACTGCCCCGGCGCAAATTTCGCAGCCGGTTTTCCACTAAAAGACGAGCATCGGAACGACTAATCGGATCGAACGAGACTTTTTTTGGTCCCACCGTCACCAGAAAAAAAAGACGTTGGGCATAAAGAGTGGTGAATAATTCCCGATGTTCTTCTAATAGACACACTCTGTATAATAGACCGAAAGTAGGATGATTGAGATAGGTTTCGTTACTCATTCAAGCGATCGCTAAAGGAAAAGGATTGAGCGAACTAGAAAATTTTTCCACAAAAAAATCAAGCGGATGGCTCAAAAACAATTGATTTTTCGGGTGTTTCCCCTAGCCTGATTTTACCAGAATCCTTCAACGACAACTAACGATGCCAGTCTATGTCATGATTTCCTGAGTTTTCACTTTTTCCCTGTTAACTTGGATACATCTCGGTGACAAGTTGTCACCACCAGAAATTAGCTCGGCTGCAAAAATCAAAGATTTTCCCTTAGCTGAGGAGACTACGAGACAAGAGGATAAAAAAGACAATAGACAAGTATAATACCCATAAAAGCTAAGATTATCTCAAATTTATCTGGGTTTTTAGAAATTTTAACCCGATAGCGGCGATCGGTGAACTGAAAACTCACATCTGATCACTGATAACTGATAACTGATAACTGAATCACTGATGAAATGCCCTAAGCTTGTATTAAGCCTTTTTTAACTTCAAATTCCTTTAACCTCAATCAATATGGATTTTTCTAGTCTTGTTGCCAGTCAGCTAAACGCCGGCGTTATCTGGCCCGAAGGAATCCTGATTATTACCCTGATGGTGATTTTAATCGGCGATTTAATCGTGGGACGGAGTGCCAGAAGTTGGCTGCCCTACGTTGCGATCGCTGGTCTGCTCGCTGCTGTGGCTGCTCTCTATTTTGCCTGGGACAATCCGAAACCAGTGGCCTTTTTAGGGGCTTTTGAGGGCGATAATCTCAGTATCGTCTTTAGGGCGATTATTGCCCTTTCTACCGCCTCCACAGTGCTGATGTCTATCCGTTATGTGGAACAAGCGGGAACTTCCCTAGCGGAATTCTTGGCCATTATGCTCACCGCAACCCTCGGGGGAATGTTCCTATCTGGCGCTAGTGAATTGGTGATGATCTTCATCTCCCTAGAAATGCTCAGTATTTCCTCCTATCTAATGACCGGTTACATGAAGCGGGATCCTCGATCGAACGAGGCCGCCTTAAAATACCTGTTAATTGGAGCTTCTAGTTCGGCGATTTTCCTCTATGGTGTTTCCCTTCTCTACGGTTTATCCGGAGGTGAAACCAGTTTAAGTGCCATTGCCCAAAAATTAACCGATGTTAACGGTGGTCAGTCCCTGGCCTTAGCGATCGCATTAGTGTTTGTGATTGCCGGTATCGCCTTCAAAATTTCGGCGGTTCCCTTTCACCAATGGACCCCTGATGTGTACGAAGGTTCACCCACTCCCGTGGTGGCTTTCCTCTCGGTAGGTTCCAAAGCGGCCGGTTTTGCCCTAGCAATTCGCCTATTAGTGACGGTTTTCGGTCTAGTGAGCGAACAATGGCGGTTTATCTTTATCGCTCTAGCAATTTTGAGCATGATCCTCGGCAACGTGGTCGCCTTAGCCCAAACTAGCATGAAACGGATGTTAGCCTATTCCTCGATCGGTCAGGCGGGTTTTGTCATGATTGGTTTAACCGCCGGTACTGACGCGGGTTACTCTAGCATGATTTTCTATCTGTTAATTTACCTGTTCATGAACCTAGGGGCTTTTGCCTGTGTGATTCTCTTTGCTCTGAGAACCGGAACCGATCAGATCGCTGAGTATTCGGGACTCTACCAGAAAGATCCGCTCCTAACCCTCTGTTTAAGCATCTGTCTGCTCTCTTTGGGGGGAATTCCACCTCTAGCGGGCTTCTTTGGTAAGATTTATCTATTCTGGGCCGGTTGGCAAGCGGGACTTTATGCCCTCGTCCTCGTTGGTTTAGTCACCAGTGTGGCCTCGATTTACTACTATATCCGTGTGGTCAAAATGATGGTGGTCAAGGAACCCCAAGAGATGTCCGATGCGGTGAAAAATTACCCCGTTATCAATTGGACTCTTACCGGGATGCGTCCCCTACAGGTGGGCATTATCCTCTCCCTAGTGGCGACTTCCCTGGCCGGTATCCTTTCCAATCCTCTCTTTACCCTAGCGACGGATTCCGTCACCACTACCCCCATCCTACAATCGGCGGCCCTGGCGACGCACATTTCCCGAGCGAATTGAGAATCTCTGTTGATTTATCGGCGTTGTCAGATCAGAATAACAACGCCTATTGTAGGGCTAATTCATGAATTAGCCCTACAGCTAATCCGTTTTTAGTAATGTGATTAACTCTCAATTTGTTCTAAAATAGACGCTAAAATATCTGGAGTTAATCCTTTAGCTTCTGCTTCATCACTAGCTTGATCCATAATTGGTGATAATCTTGCCACTGCTTTTTGACGATATTTTTCTAATTCTAATTGAATAGTTTCAGTTAATTTGTTTTCTATGTTCCCTCGGTCATTGGGTTTAATTTTAGCGTAATATCTAGCAATTTCTAAAGGAACTTGAATAGTGATTTCTGTCTTGCTATTCATGGTAAGTAGCTGGTTATAATTAAATTAAAAATGTATTTTAGGTTCGATCCCCCCTGCCCCCCTTGATAAGGTAGGGTTGATTCATGAATCAACCCTACCCTTGATAAGGGGGGTGTTGATCCCCCCTGCCCCCCTTGATAAGGGGGGTGTCTGATAATTTTTAACGCCTACCTACTTAATTGATTGTTCTTTTTACTTTTAACAGACCTCTATTGTAGCACAAGATCACCATACTCATTGAATTTGACGATATTGATGTAAAAGTTGCCATTGGACAAAAAAATCAATGAATAGGGCTTGCTGAAAAAGTACGGGCGAAGCATTCGGATAGAAAATCTACGGTTTCACCGATAGGTTATTGCCCGAATGCTTCGCCTCTACAGGACGCGGGCCGATGAAGACGCAAGGTTTTGAACCACGATTCTCTCAAAATCTTGCACCTGTGAGAGCAAAACAGGACAATAAAACCCTTACCTCGTCTATATTTCACATTTATTCAGCAAACCCTAAATAGAAACATGGACTAAAAATAAACCCCCCTCAACTGGCTAATTGAAGGGGGCATTTATTGTATTTTTTGTGAGCAATTTAGCCTACTTTTGTGGTTTCTTTTTCGGCTGATTTGGATGGCTTTAGTTTGCGCTTGAGGGTTGAAGCTGCGCCGAGAGTACCGAGGACTCCAAGACCAAAGAGGGAGGCGGGTTCAGGTACTTGTTGTGCTGTTTGTGCTGTCCCAAAAGTTACGGGTAAAGATACTGAAGCTACAACCTCGGTGAAACCAGGTGAAGCGGTTGAACCTTCAAGATTCACAAGCTGAAAAGTGAAGACGTCAAGGAAAGTACCGATTTCATACCTCCTGTTGCCGAACGGATTTCCTGAGTTCTGAAACCTTACTGTGGCCTGGTCAACACCAGGAACGTTTGTATTAAAAGTTAACGTTGAAGATGTGGCATTAACCAAAAATTGCCCTGTTCCGAAAACACCAGAAGTTGTCGCAGTATCTAAAGTAAAAGGAGTACCATTAACTGTCAAGGTAAGGTTAACGTTGCTAAAGGGATTGGGAGTACCAGTTGAGTTGATAGTATAGCTACCTATTGGCACATCTACGGTTCCCACTAAAGAAGCGTTATCACTACCACTACTCCAACTGCGGTTAACGGTATAGGTAATAGCCTTTGCTGCCACAGGAGTGAGCATAGCAGCGAGAGAAGTTGCGCCAGCTAAAGCTAGGGTGGGAATTAATCGGTTTTTAATCATCTTGATTGAGCAAACGGGTGAATAGAGGCAACTATCGTCTTCCTCGCAGCTTGGTCAAGCAACAGCCTAACCCAAGACAACAGGCAGACGGAAGAGATAATACACATTTCCCCCCCACAAATGTATCAAAAACTACAATTTAATAATTCTTTATATTCTTCTCCCTAACTAGCGACTGATACTAAATCCGTTGAGTATAGGCTACATATCAGGACAGGCAAAAGGGGGAATAGATAATCAGTTTTTAATAACCGGATTTAGTATTAAGACTTTTTCTAAGCTTAACCTGCTTTTTGCCTTACTCAAATTGGCCAAGTAAAAGACTCATTTCGTTAACCACATTCTCACTTGCTTTTAACGCTTCTTTTCTAATTGCTTGAATTTCGGTCATACTTTTTGCGATTCTCTGCTGTTCAGATTGGGGTGGAATAGGCACTAAAACTTTAGACAAATCATCCCCTAAAATAGTAGGAATAGCATGACCTGTCATGTACCTTTTAACCTGACGCAAAAAAAAGTCTGTTCGCATATATACTAATAAAAACAAAGGCTCGACTCCCTGAATATTTCTTAATACTGAAAATCCATTTGAGCAAATTGCTCCGTCTTCATCTTCCGTGATTAGGGCTGTTGCTTGGCGTGGTGTTCCCGTACTTGCTCCTGAAATTGCTGTAATAATATCGCCTTTGTACAATCTATAAGTTGCGCGAGATGGGGCCTCATGTGCCTTAATTATTTGTTGAGAAACAACTTGCATTGTACGGTAATCAACATCGGAAATGGCGATATATCTAATTTCACTATCCCTAGCTAAACGAAAATCAGCCGCCTCTCTCAAAATATCGGCAATTTCACCTAAAGGTTTCGCCCCAATAGATTTTAGATGTTCTAATAATTTTTGGTCATTGGGTAAATAATGTTCGGCATCCAGTCTCGAATTGATCAGGGTGTTTTTAACTGTATAAATACAATCGCTGTTTTGTGCAAATTCGCCATTGATAAATGACCTAAAAGAGTGAGAAATATCATCTATATCATCGTCAACTATTGGCAAACCTGATTTTGTTCGGGCTATAACTCCCGACTCGTTGCGCTTATATATTGTTTGTCCTTTAACGTCATAGCCTATTTTTTTGATTTGTGCCATAAAACAAGAATCATGGTTTGCTGGTAATTTTTGAACTACCAAAAGTGATGTCTTGATTCCAGTGCCGTAGGGTACAAAGGCTTCCGGCGGTATGGAAACAACACCTAATATTTTTGTTTGGGAGCGCAACCAATGCCGAATCGGTCCATTAGAGATATTTTGTAATAAACCATCGGGCAGAATAATCGCCATGCGTCCACCTGCCCGCAATAATTTTATAGATTTCTCAATAAATAAAATATCGGGCGACTGACCCGCTAAAACGGTTGGGGAAACTTCCCAACTATTGGACGCTGATTTATGCCATTTCCTGGCGAGAAGATATGATTGAAGAATTTTCTGGTCTTCTACTTTTCCTTTATTTCCGAAAGGAGGATTGGTCAAGATAACATCAAAGGAATTATTTAATTTTTCATCTTCGATAAGCGCATTAGTGCAGATAATTTCTGAACCTGTGCCACCTTCAAAAACTAAACGAATCATTCCCGAAAGGGCGACATCAGGATTAAATTCAATTCCTGTAATACTTTCTTGCACAAAACTTGCTATATCGAACTCTGGGTTATTTTGTCGAACATGGTTGATTGCTTGAATTAAAAAACCACCACTTCCGCAAGCAGGATCTATAATTTTTTCGTTTGGTTTGGGGTCTATCATTTCAACCGCAAGACGGACAATTGGGTGAGGGGTAAAAAATTCTCCCCTATCTCCACGCTGGTGTCTATTTACAAAAGTCTGAAAGGCTTCCCCTTTTATATCGCCAGATGTTTTAGTTAAATTAATGTACTGTAACCTGCCTACAATATAAGCAAGAGTCAAAGGTTTTAACTTGAATGTGTCATCGGTGAAAAATCCCCGATAATGATTCTTGATGGAGGTAAATAATTGACTGAGACGCGACATAAATTCATCGGACTTATTTGCTACGATGGCTTTATATTCACTTGCTGTAACGCCAAAGTTTACAGATTGCTTGGCAGATTTTTCATCATGAAGTTTGATGATGATTAGTTTAACCATCTCGTGAAAAATCTTGTCTTTGAGCATTCCTTCGTTGGCGTAAATATAATTATGGCACTCTTCAAAAACTGCGGAAAGATTGTTAGAAGGTCGTAATTCCTGAATTTGCGGGAGTTTTTCAGGTAACAGGCTATCTTCGGAAAATAACAATCCTTGCTCTTTCATTTTTCCAGTTTGATTTGACCGTTTTCCGTTGCGGGTTGTGGAATAGATAGACTATTTTTAGCCTCGACTGCATTCCTAGTAAACCAGTCTTTTAGTGGACAGAGATAATCGCTATCTTGATTAAACAAGAACTTGCCACTATACCTGATTATAGAATATAAATTAGAGTATGTCAAGAGATAAAAAATTCAGTTTAATGTTAACCAAAGTGAGTAAAAAAGCTGAGAGATTGTTGATGACAGAAATTCGGAGCATCTTTCAATTTGACAACGCCAAGTGTAGGGCTAATTCCAGAATTAGCGCCAATTGTAGGGCTAATTCATGAATTAGCCCTACAGCTATTGACAACGCCTATTGTTTAGCCTTTTGATCAGGTGGGTGACACTCACCTGATTTATTTTTAGCTAAACATTAAAACGAAATAGTAAAACATCACCCTCTTGAACAATGTATTCCTTGCCTTCACTTCTGACTAAACCTTTTTCTTTGGCTGCGCTCATCGTGCGACTATTAACTAAATCCTGATAAGACACAGTTTCTGCACGAATAAAACCCCGTTCAAAATCCGAGTGAATAACTCCGGCTGCTTGAGGTGCTTTCATACCGGCAATAATCGTCCATGCGCGGGTTTCTTGGGGACCGGTGGTGAGATAGGTACGCAGTCCTAATAACTCGTAGGTAGCTTTAATTAAAGATTTTAATCCCCCTTCTTCTACTCCTAAAGAACCAAGAAAATCTTTTCTTTCTTCCTCCGACAATTCCACTAATTCCGATTCTACTTGAGCAGAAACGATCACAACTTTTGCCTGTTCCTGTTGGGCAATTTGACGGACACTTTCTACCCAATCATTACCCGTGGCCAGATCATCTTCGCTAACATTAGCGGCATAAATAATCGGTTTACGACTCAATAAACCGAGATTTTTAATTAATTCTTCTTCCTCTTTGCTTAAATCCACTTTTCGCGCCGAAATACCGTCATTAAGACAAATTAGGATTTTTTCAAGTATAGCCAATTCTTCGGCGGCTTCCTTGCTATTTTTCGCCTGTTTGCGTAAACGTTCCACCCGCTTCTCCACCTGTCCCAAATCCGCTAGAGCTAACTCTAGATTAATCACCTCGATATCCCGGGCCGGATCCACGGAACCGGAAACATGAATAATATCATCATTATCAAAACAGCGCACCACATGAACGATCGCGTCCACTTCCCGGATATTAGCCAAAAATTGATTACCCAATCCTTCCCCCCGACTAGCACCCTTGACTAATCCGGCGATATCGACAAATTCAATCCGCGTCGGCACGATTTTCTCAGAATTAGAGATTTTAGCCAAAACCTCCAGACGTTCATCGGGGACGGATACCACACCCACATTCGGTTCAATGGTACAAAAGGGGAAATTAGCGGCCTCCGCCTTAGCATTAGCCACCAGAGCGTTAAATAGGGTGGATTTTCCCACATTTGGCAGTCCCACGATTCCAGCTTTCAACATAAAAATTGCTTGATAAACATCATCCCGACCTCTCACTATATCAGGCAACCTCTCGTTTTTGTAAATCCAGTTGAGGAGAAAGACTCTCGATAGTCAACAGCTTAGTTAACATTTGCTGAAAAAATTTTTCCTGGAGGTAGGAGACTCCGATTCAGGAGACTCCGATTCAGGAGACAGGAGATTATTTTTATTTATTCTCCCCATTTCCCCATTTCCCCACACCCCACACCCCACACCCCACACCCACGAAAAACTTATTTAGCAAACCCTAGTTAACATTTATTCAAGTTCCTTAACTAAAAGTAGGCGAGACTTTACAAGAGATTGCGAGAATGGGATGTAATGCTTGAGACTGAGTTAGGGTGAAGAGTAGGAAAGAATACACCTGTAGCACTGGGCAAAATTATGGCAAGACAGGCCTTTCACTTCTAACTACGTCCTGAGAGTAATTTTCAGTGCTATGACAGTATATTTCCTAGGGCGATCGAGTGTAAATATCGCCCAATCGCCGCAACTAATCACTAAATCATTCTTGGGGGTATCTGTATGAATCAAAGTATCGGAGCAAACACCCGTAATGTGGCCCTTGTCGGCCCCTACTCCAGTGGAAAAACCTCCTTACTGGAAAGTTTACTTTTCGTCACAGGAGCCATCACCAGAAAAGGTAAAATTAGCGATCGCAATACCGTTGGTGATAGTTCCACGCAAGCGCGGGATCGACAGATGAGTGTAGAAGTTTCCGTTGCCCATAGTCAATACCAAGACCTAAATTTTACCTTTCTCGATTGCCCCGGTTCGATCGAATTTGCCAGTGAAACCTATAATGCCCTCGTCGGGGCCGGTGCTGCTATTATCGTTTGTGAACCGGTGGTCGATCGAGTTCTCACCCTGGCTCCCTTGCTAAAATTCCTCGATGATTGGGAAATTCCGCATCTAATCTTCATCAACAAGATGGATCGCTGTAATAGTCACTTTAACGAAGTCCTACAAGCTCTCAAATCCGTTTCTAGTCGTCCCCTCGTTCCCCAGCAATATCCTATCCGTCAGAACAACGAAATTATCGGATTTATCGATTTAATCAACGAACAGGCTTATCATTACCATGCTAACAGTCCCGCCGACCCTGTAGCTTTACCCGACCACCTCAAGGAAGAAGAACAGATCGCTCGACAAGAAATGCTAGAAACGATCGCCGAATTTGACGATCATCTTTTAGAAGAACTCCTCGAAGATATTAACCCCTCCCGGGAAGAAATTCTCCAAGACTTAAAACAAGAACTGGGAGCCGATCAGATAGTACCCGTGTTCTTCGGTATGGCGGAACGGGACTATGGTGTGCGTCATCTCCTCACCGCTTTAGTGGAAGAAGCACCGGCCCCGACAATTACCGCCAATCGTCGCGGTCTCGATCCCAGTGCGGATGGGGATGCAGTGGTACAAATCCTCAAAACCTATTTTACTCCCCAGGGCGGTCGCCTCTCCCTAGGGCGAATCTGGCAGGGAACCCTTAACGATGGCATGGCCTTAAACGGTGTGCGGATTGGTGGTATCTATCGTCTCATGGGACAACAACAGCAACCCCTACAGCAAGCGCAAGCGGGGGAAATTGTCGCTCTCGGTCGTTTGGAGGGAATCGCCACCGGAGACGTGGTTAGCAGCGGCAGTCAAAAACCCGATCTTCCCAAAGGATTACAGCTTAAACCCGTCTTTGCTCTCGCTATTGCCGCCGCAAATCGCAAGGATGAAGTGAAATTAAGTTCAGCTTTGACAAAACTGATCGAAGAAGATCCCTCCCTCCACTGGGAACAACACGGTGATACTAAAGAAGTGATTCTTTGGGGACAGGGAGAAATTCATCTGCAAGTGGCCCTCGATCGCCTAGCGCGCAAGTATAATCTACCGATGACCACCCATTTACCCCAAGTTCCCTACAAGGAAACAATCAAAACCAGCACCAAATCCCACGGACGTTATAAACACCAAACCGGCGGCCACGGTGCTTTTGGCGATGTGTACCTGGATATTAAACCCCTGGCCCGGGGGGAAGGTTTCCAATTTCATGAAAGCATTGTCGGTGGTGTTGTCCCCAAACAGTATATCCCCGGGGTGGAAACGGGAGTGCGGGAATATCTCGGTCATGGTCCTTTGGGTTTCCCCGTGGTGGATATCGATGTCACCCTCACCGATGGTTCCTATCACAGTGTCGATAGTTCCGAACAAGCTTTTAAACAAGCGGCCCGTCTAGCGATGACGGAGGGACTGCCTAAATGTCATCCGGTCTTATTAGAACCAATTCTATCGGTGACGGTTCTCGCTCCCTCAGAATACACTGCCAAGGTTTTGCAGTTAATCAGTGGTAAACGCGGTCAAATTCAGGGTTTTGAAGCTTCTGAGGAGTGGAAAGGTTGGGATCAGGTGACGGCCTATCTCCCCCAAGCGGAAATGCACGATTTGATCGTTGAATTGCGTTCTCTGACTATGGGGGTCGGTTTCTTCCGGTGGGATGAGGATCACCTGCAAGAAGTGCCGGATAAACTGCGCGATGCGGTTTTAGCTATGCAAGGTAATGGTAACAAGTAAAGTCTTCTTGGCTGTCACTAAAGTAGAGCGATAAATTAGCAAGAGATGGGCTTTTATTGGCTCATCTCTCCCTTTTGTGGCAAAAAATGACAGAAGGGTTCGATGAGATTAGCCTAGTGCTATACTGCCCCAAATTAGTCTCGGAATTCTCAACTTAACGCCATGAATTTATCTAACCTGATCTTAGTCGCCCTCGGTGCGGGAATTGTTTTCGGTGCGCTGCTGAATGGTTTTTTTCCTGCGCTAATCCTACCTTTAGATGACTATATTCTCGCGCCAGTGGGACAGGTTTTTCTGCGCTTAATTCAATTTGTGGTGGTTCCGATCGTTTTTTCTTCCCTTATTTTAGGATTAACCCGGGTACAGAATGCGGCGCGGATCGGTAGATATTTACTCAGATTGATGACTGGCTATCTGCTAACCAGTACACTTGCTCTGTTAATCGGCATGGCGACGGCGTTGTTATTAAAACCGGGGATAGGTTTAGAGGGATTTGCCACTAATGCCGCCATGACCACCAATACACCAGTATCCTTGAGAGATTGGCTGATTAGCTTAATCCCGGTTAATCCCCTAGAAGCTCTTACCGGGGGCAATCTTTTACAGGTAATCGTGACGGGAGTTTTATTTAGTATCGGCATCGGACTGGCCAAAGAGGGGGCAAAACCTTTTATTCTCTTGATAGACAGTCTTTATCTAATCAGCGAGAGAATCCTATCGGTGATTCTTTATCTAGCACCTGTGGGGGTATTTGCCCTGATTGCTTCGGTTATCGCCACCCAGGGATTAGAATTAGTGGCGAGACTTTTTTTCTATGTTTTTGGTCTGTTTTTGGCCAGTGCCTTGATGATTGGGGTGTATGTTTTGCTCCTTTTTGCCCTCAAAGGAGAACCTCGACGCTTTTTTAGCTCTTTATCGGAATCTTTATCCTTATCTTTCGGTACTGCTAGTTCTAACGCCGCTTTACCCGTGGTTTTGCGGGAAATTCAAGAATACGGTTTACCCGAAGATATCGCCAGTTTCGCTATTCCCTTGGGAACGGTACTAAAACGCGATGGTTCGGCAATTTTACAGGGATTTAATGCTCTTTTTATCGCTCAGGTTTACGGAGTTCCTTTAACTCCCTCTTTGTTATTAGCGATCGCATTGAGTGGTTTATTGGTTTCTTTTAGTACCCCGGGGGTCCCCGGCAGCGCATTAATTACCATGACTACCGTATTATCAGCAGCGGGTTTACCATTAGAGGGAGTGGCTTTAGTAGCGGGGGTCGATCGCTTGACCGATGGCTTTAAAACCGTATTAAATGTGATCGGTAATACAGTTAATGCCATCCTGCTCAATTACTGGGAATTAGGAGAAAAGGAAAAATCCCTAGAATCAAAAAACTAGCCTCACCTGCCCTCTTGCCCCTTGCCTCTTGCCTTTCTTCACTAGGAAATTTATTTTGCACGACTACTTAATCGCTTCAGTTAGAGATTCAAACGTAATTTTAAGATTGATGATGGTACTCATGAAATTTCTCCTATTTGGATAAAAAGTTAAATTTTGAGAATTGCTTTAATTTTCATGGTTGGTATAGGTGATCAAGAGTTTCTAATCTTCTTCTAATGTAGCCTGAATTTTTGCTAATCGTTAGTTAATAGAACTTATCCAAGAAACGGGAACCGCTATCACGTCAATGGTTTCGTTATTGTCAAACATTTCTAGGAGATAACCTGCTTCTGATTGTTGTTCATTAGGAGGTAAATATTCAATAATTGTTCCCTGATCACCTTTTTAAAAAATAGTGTCGGGGACATCTCTACATAATTTGACTTGTTGAAAAAGTTGGACGGTTTGCATTATTCATACTCCTTAATTTTATCGTAGTAAAGAGTAACAAAATTAGCTTTTTGATTATTTTTATCGATCTGCCAAATACTAATTCACTTTTTCATGCGGTTCTATATAAACTCTATGTGATTATACATTTCTTCTGGTTCAAGAATTTCCCAGATTAAGAGTAGTCCTCGAATTATTTGACCAATAGATTTACTTTGTTGGGGACAGTAAGCAATTCCTGCATGAGTTATAGATGATTGATTGATTCTTAAAAAATCAGTATCTTGAGTAAAAATCACGCGACCATTGGCTAAGGCAAATTGCAATTGTACTTCATCAGATACCCCCAATAAATTTTCTTCTGGAGTGGTAGTAACATCAAGGCCTCGCTGGCGCAATCCAAGAGCAATGCTATAGCTTACATTTTCATCAAGGTGAAATTTAATTTTATTGCCCATTCATTTTTTTAGTTTTTCTTGGACTAGAGAAGGTGTTTTAGCTTGCATTTCCTTGGCAAAGGTATCATCATCTGTGATTTGTTGTCTAATTTCTTCAAGGTGATCGTGATAGTAAGAAAGGGCCGCGTAAACATCAGCTAAAGTAATGCTGGGATAATGATAAACAATTTCATCGGGTGACATTCCCAGGCGTTCGTGCCAAATAACGACATCTTGGACTTTGATGCGATGACCTGCGATGCGCGGTTTACCGCCACAAGTTTCTGGGGTAATTTCAATGTGATTGATTAAAGTTGTTGTCATTGATAATAACGAATTTGTCCGATTATAGGGTCACAAGGAATCTGCGCCCAAATGTCATATATATTATATCACGTCAAGGTTTATAGAATAATTTTATTATGACAACTCTTATAAACTTGAAGCTAATTGAGGCGCGACAATAGTTTCGAGGGAAAAAGCATTCAGATCCGTTAAGCTTTTGGCGTGTTCCAAGGTGATTGCACAAATATTCCCCTGCTGATCAAGATCGACCAAGGTATTTTCATTGATTTCTTGAGTCTCGACAATGGGATTGTTATTGAACTCTAGGTATAGAGTATCCGTATCCTGAAAGTAGGTGATTTTCATGGCTGACTTGGGTTATCAAGAGTTTCTAATCTTCTTCTAATAGTGATTCATTTGGCGGCGATTGCGGTTTTGAGAATTGTCCATCATATTTGAAAGTTAAGCGACAGCGAAGCCTGTATATTGACGTATTTTAGGTTCATGGAATCCCAAAACAATATCTTCTTTAGCAATGCCTGCGCTTAGTAATTCTTTGGTGATACCGTCTTCGGTGTTGTCACATTGTACCCAAATTTTGTCGTTAATAATTTCTAAATGAATCAGACAATCATGATAACGCTGATTCTGTTGCCAACCTTCTGAAATGACGAGATATTGATCATTCTGAGGATCAAAAGCTAGACGATTTTGAATGTCCGCATTGTTATAAATAATTTGGCTATAGGGGACAAGAATCTGATGAATAATTTTGCGGTAATGGTTTAGTTTATCCATTGGGTGATTACCTCATTGTCAGGGTTAAAGATAATTAGTTTTAGTGTTTTTTCTTCAAGGAGTATTTGACCAATTTCTTGATGAAATAAGCTGTTGAAAGTTTTTTCCCGAATAGCAAGATAAAGAGTTCTATCTAAAAGTTGGCGAAAGTTTTATCTTAGACTGAGACTAATTCAGGTTCACTGATCAGCCGTAGAAGTTTTGAGTGATCAACGGTTTCCATCGCAAAGGTTTGGCCGTTTTGATCGGTAAAATCAATCAGAAAAGCTTGCTGATTAAAAGACATTAAAACAGTTCCCATTTGTCCGCGACGCAGAAGGATGGGCTGATGGGTCGTTTTGTGAGTAGCCGTAACATCTTCCGTTAGGGCAACGAGATCGTATTCTTGAATGGTGTTCATCATGGGCTAGTTAATTAATGGGATAGACATTAGTAAGACGAGGAAAATTTTCAGTTATTTGGACAATCCAGCAACTTAAAATTAAGGATTCTCCGATGTCGGTACAGAGGTTAAATTTCAGATCATAGTGAGTGCCATATTGATCGATTTTATAAAGTTCGGCTTCTCCTTCCATTACTGCTTTTTTAAGAGCATTTTCTAGGATTTCTTTATTAGCTAAGGTAATCCCTAATCTTTGTTTGAAAAGCAAGGCTTTATGTTTTCCTTTTGAATGCTCAGGATTGAGGCAGTAACGTTCAAGTTTGTCTCCTAGGTTGGCTTGATCGGCATTGGGAAGTTTCATTTTATTTGTTGGCTTCTCCTAGGTTTCCCTGAATTTGCCCTAACAGTTCCTCACACTCTTTAACCAAGGTAATCCCCAATTCTTGGCATAATTCAAGCGCTTGTTGGCAGTAGTTGAGAGCGCAATCGCAGTGATTCATTTTGTGGGCTATTTCGACAAAGGCTTTTCAATGATTCTTTATCTACCGAAATTTTACGGGAAATAACGATAGAATTCTCGACGATGAAGAACAGGAGCAAATGTAATTGTATCTTCTTCAACAAAAAAACCAATTCTATAGTCACCAATTCGGATACGATAGGCATTATATTCTCCTTTTAATTTTTTAAGGTTGTTAATTTCGCTTAGCTGCTTAACTGCTAAAATATCAGTAAAGACAAGGTTTTTGATGACTGAGTAAGAGGAGGTACTTTTTAAATCTTTAAGATCCTTGATAAAAGTAGGAAGATAGTTAATTTTCATTCTTTTTCTAATTCAATTAAAGCTTCCTCCAAAGTTAAGGGAGTTTCATCTTTAACGTCTATCATGGCGCAATAGAGTCCAGTATCTTCATAGGTTTCTATTATTTGTTGATAATCTTCAAAATTAATGATAACTTGCTGTATCTGACCTTGATTATCTGTAATCAAGTCTTGAGCAAAGGGATAATCTTTGATGTTCATAATTAATTGTTCCTCATTTTGTGGACGGTTTGCATTATTCACACTCCTTTGTTTCCAATTCTAATAGGATGGGAATTAAGTCTTTGGCAATATCAATGACAGCATCTATTGTATCAGCTTCAGCGACAAGTCCTTGTATATCGGGACTGGTGGCGACATAGTAATCTTGTCCGTTTTCTTGAAAGCGCTCAATAGTGAGGTTAATTGGGTTTTGCATGGAAAATCAATAAGGTTTAAAGTTTGCCTGTTAGTTTTTGTGATTAATTTGCTAAAGTTTCTTCTTTTCAGGTTTACCATAATAAATTTTCAGTATATCGCTTAAATAACTCATCTTTAGTGAGAATCGGAATATTTTCAGTTAAGCTTTGAGCGATTATTAGGCGATCAAAAGGATCTTTATGGTAGTAAGGGAGTCTCTTGAGTTGTTCGAGATGTTCGGCGTTAATAGATAGTATATCAAAGCCGTTATTATAAACATAATTTTGAATTAAATTTGGGAAAGTTGTCTTTAATTCTAATCTGTTAAGGCTGGCTTTGATGGACATTTCCCAGAGACTAGCGATACTTAATCGTTTTTGATATTGATTATTTTCTATAAGAGAACGAGCAGCATCACTAAGATTATTATCACCTTCGATAAACCATAAAAAGGCGTGGGTATCCATTAAAATTTTCATGGCATATATTCCTCAAATTCTTCGATGGGATCATCAAAATTGTCAAGCATTTTAACGATGCCTTTTGCGCTTCCATATTGGGGATGTTTAACAGTAGTAGGAAGAGAAATGAGTTGAAAGTCTTGACCCTCATTATTCTGGATAATAACTTGTTCACCTTTTGAGGCAGCTTTAAGGAGTTCAGAAAGTTGATTTTTAGCTTCATCTACGGTTAGTTGCATCATGGTTTTATTGGGTTAAATTTCTCAGATAATAATATAATTTATCGTGATTTAATCCTTGCTCAAGTATTGTTCAAGGGTCACATAGTCGCCTGATTGATATTCATCGCGAACTTGTTGAAGTTCTGCTAAGGTTTCCTCGTCGTCTTGATAGGAAGTTTCTTCTGCTTGAAAAATTTGTTGTTCTAGTATTTCTAATAATTGTTGTTTTTGCGTTAAGTCAAGGGATTTAATCGCTTCAGTTAGAGATTCAAAAGTGATTTTAAGATTGATGGTGGTACTCATGAAATTTCTCCTAATTTGACAGAAGCTGAGGTTCATTTATCAAAAAGGTTATTTACTTAATTTTACTACATTCTCCTGAATTTGTGCAGAATAATTTTGTTATGACAAATTTTATAAACTTGAAGCTAATTGAGGTGCGACAATAGTTTCTAGGGAAAAAGCATTCAGATCCGTTAAGTTTCTGGCCTGTTCCAAGGTGATTGCACAAATGTTCCCATTTTTATCAAGATCGACTAAGGTATTTTCATTGATTTCTTGAGTCTCGACAATAGGATTGTTATTGAACTCTAAATATAGAGTGTCCGTATCTTGAAAGTAGGTCATTTTCATGGCTTAAAATTCCTATCAAAAAAAGCATTGTGAACTGTGATACCATCTTCGAGTAAGACAACCCTCAACGCTTTGTTGTCTATTTATTCAATATCAAAATGTTGAGTTTTCTTCAAAAATATTTTTGATAAAATCATATTGTTTAGGGAAAAACTGCCTGTTTGTATAATACAAAGGAGATTTTACATGAATATAACCTTTAGCATCATTTGCCCATTCACCGAGCAACATATCGTCACCATATAAATAACCATGAAACTTTGGAAAAGTATGCCAATATTTAATTTCTATTTCTACATTATTTTGCCTCAGTTGTTCATCCTCAAGTATAAATTCAAGGTTTCGATTAATCTTATTTTTAAAGTTTATCGATAATCGATTGGTTGAGATATATATATCAATAAGTTCATCACTCAATCTTTTCAGTATGAGCCTACTAATTTTAGGCTTTTTATCTAAATTAGCCTCATGAAATATTCTTGTAATCCATGCGTAAACAAAGTCTCCCTCTCCAATTGAAACATATAAGTCGTTCAGGATGTCTTTTTTTGTGACAATGTCCGTGAGAATTGCATAGTACTGTTCTGACCTTGTAAGCTGTTCGACTTTTCCAGTTAAATCAAATGTGAGAAGTTGCAGATTTGCTTCGGTTTGAGGCTTAGTATCCATTAAAGCAGTAACAGTAACAGGAGGCGCGGCGGTTTTCTCAGGTTTAGCGATCGCTTTTTTAGAGGGTTCAGAGCGCCTTTTATGCCACTCCTCCGAAAATTTAGTCAAATTTGTTGTCTTATCGCCGCATTTCGCCCACAGAGTTAGGGAGAACCGCCATTCCTCACACCCCTGCTTTTCATTTTCGTGACGCTCATCCCGAAGAATGCCTAGATAATCGGCCAAATAGTGGCTAATCGAGTCCCTAACTTGATCTTTGGTTAATTTTTCCCCTTTCTGCTCTGCCAAGCGTACTAAAGCCGCCACATTCGTCTTAACCTGCAAAAGCTTCTCCTCTTCCCCTAGAGCCAGCTTGACTCCCCAATCATTATCCTCACATTGACAGTGAGCCACATGATCTAATAAGACTTCAAACAAGCGTTTGACCCTTTTTTCAACAGTTTCGCCATAACTCTTCTTAGGCATGGGATTAGATCGGTAGAGGTTTGGGATAGCTTATTTTAGTCTATTTTTTGGGATGATGAAAAACACCCCCAGAAAACGGGTTTCTTTAAGAAACCTGTTTTCTAATGAAAACCTAGGGGCCGAAACTGAACATCGTTGATGATTTTAACCGTTTCTCCTGATTGCTTAATCACAAATAAACCGCGCCGATAAGCATAACTATCTATCCCCTGATCGATTTCAATCCCCGCTACTGCACCATAAACCTGAAAGTCTCGAAATTGGGGAAAGGCTAACTTAAATCGCTGTAATCGATCAAGAAAGTCATCTACATCATCCTTCGATAACCTCGACTTACACTCCACCGCCACTAACTCACTGCCATTCACCGCCAGAATATCAATTTCCATCGCTGCCCCGGGACGTTTACTTTTTAAGCGACTCATGGTTTGGGTGACATCAATCCCCCGTTCTTGAAATAACTGCACAACCGCCGGCTCTACCATTTCTTCTGTAAAAAGACACAAAGGGGTAGTTAAGTTATTGACGGCTTCGGTGGTGGCCCGTACCTGCTTTTTCAATTCTTCCATCGTGCGATCGGCTTCAGCACTGCGGCGATCAGCCTCAGCATTTCGTTGTTCAGCCTCGGCATTGCGGCGTTCGGCTTCAACATTGCGGCGCTCGGCTTCTTTTTGGAACTCGGCAAATTGAGCCTCGGTTCTTTCAAACAGTTTGTAAATATCGGCGATCGTAATAGCTTCTGACATGGCGTGTTCTTGTCTATTTGAGCAAAGCCGATCCTATTCTAGCAACTCGGCCGAATGTGCCAGTTTATCGGGAATTTAGCCCCGATATTAATAAACCGATCGCTTCTGATCTAGATTCCCGTTTAATGGCTTTATGTGATAAATTTCTGGCACTGTTTGAAGCCTATCACGTTCCGATCTATTTACAACTGGCTTTATTAGTAATGGCGGGAAGCGGATTTGAACCACTGACCTTCGGGTTATGAGCCCGACGAGCTACCAGACTGCTCTATCCCGCGTTGCTTTATCTAGTATAGAACTAAATCTCGGTAAATGCCAAGGAGTTTGTAATATTCCTTTACATTTACCGTCCGACCAGAGGTTAATACTTACGTTCCACGGGGGTGAAATCCTGAATTACCACGGGCATATAGTCGATATCGATGCCGGAGGGGGAATAATAGGCGAGGGTATGCTGAAGGAAATTTTGGTCATCCCGTTGGGGAAAATCTTCGCGGGAGTGGGCCCCTCGGCTTTCTTGACGATTGAGGGCAGAGGTGAGGATAATTTCCCCCACCACCATGAGACTTTGTAATTCCCAGGCCTCGATTAGTTCCGTATTCCAGCAATCACCCCTATCATCGAGGTAAATCTGCTCGTATTTGCGCTTTAATTCGCCGATTTGTTTAATTCCCTCGCGCATGGTCGCTTCGGTGCGAAAAACGCCGCAATGTTGGGTCATACAGTCTTGGAATTGCTGACGTAGTTGACCGATGCGAATCGTGCCTTTTTTGGTCAATAAAGCGGTGATTTCCTCTTTGGCATCCTGAAGGTAAATATCGGGATTAAAGACGGGAAAAGCGCGTTTTTCGACGTATTTAGCGATCGATTTGCCAGTTCTTCTCCCATAGACCACACATTCTAACAGGGAATTACTGCCCAAACGATTGGCCCCGTGGACGGAGACACAGGAACATTCCCCGGCGGAGAAAAAGCCTTCGCTGAGGGTATCGGCACTTAAGCGAACGCGACCATCGGTATTAACGGGAATGCCGCCCATACAATAGTGAACTGTAGGACGTACAGGCATCGGTTCCTCTACCGCATCGACACCGACGAGACGGTGGGCCTCCTCCCAACAGAAGGGAATGCGACTCATAATTTTTTCCCGGCCTAAATGGCGTAAATCCAGATAGACAAAGGGACCCCCAGCGCTACCGTCCAGATTTACCCCCCGGCCGGCGCGAATTTCTAGGGTAATGGCCCGGGAAGTGATGTCCCGGGGGGCTAATTCCATGCGCGAGGGGGCGTAATCTTCCATAAAACGACGACCTTCGCTATTGATTAAATAAGCGCCTTCACCCCGGACCGCTTCTGAGATTAAAACACCGACGGGATAGAGTCCAGTGGGGTGAAATTGGACAAATTCCATGTCTTCTAGGGGAATACCCGCTTTTGCCGATAAAGCTAAACCGTCTCCCGTACAGGCGAAATCGTTGGAGGTGGTGTTATAAACGCGACCATAGCCCCCCGTCCCGAACATAATTGCTTTTGCCCGGAGGATTTCTAACTGTCCGGTGGCGATTTGGTACATTACTACCCCTTTAGCCGTACCTTCTTCGAGGATAAGACGCAAAACGTACCATTCATCGTAGATTTTTACCTGATTACGGCCTAAATTGCTGACTAATTCGTGCAGCATGGCGTGACCGGTTTTATCGGCGGCGTAACAGGCACGGTTATGGCTGTGACCGCCAAAGGCTCTTTGGGCAATGCGTCCATCTTCGAGACGGGAGAATAACACGCCTAGATGTTCCAATTCGATGATAACTTCGGGGGCTTCTTGGGTGAGGATATCCACCGCATCCTGGTCAGCCAGAAAATCGGAACCTTTGACAGTATCGTAGGCGTGGGCCTTGGGATTATCTTTGGGGTCAACGTTTTGCAGGGCGGCGGCGATACCTCCCTGGGCAGCGACGGAGTGGGAACGAATCGGGTGGGTTTTGGCAACGACAGCAACATCGATAGTCGGGTTGAGGCGTTTGATTTCTAAGGCGGCGCGGCATCCTGCTAACCCACCGCCCACTATAACGACATCGTGTTCTTTCATGGCTGATTTTCCTACGGGCTTCTGTTTCTATGGTGGGGTGAGAATTGCTCGGAAGTCAGTTTTGTAACCGAGACTTTATATTTCACGAGACAGGAGACAGGAGACAGGAGACAGGAGACAGGAGGCAGGAGATAGGAGATAGGAGACAGGAGATAGGAGACAGTAGCCGGTCGTCAGGAGACTATTTTTATTGATTCTCCCCACTTCCCCACTTCCCCACTTCCCCACATCCCCACACCCCCCACCCCCCACCCCCCCCCCCCCACCCCCCAAAACCCCAACACCCCCAAACCCCCACGACCCCCCCCCCCCCCCCCCCCCCCCCCCCC
>NZ_JAPZQJ010000356.1:0-8174 GCF_027530405.1 Microcystis sp. LE19-41.2A
TTAACTGAATCTTGCTAACAGCTATCTGTCCCAATCGTTGACCATTGGTATCGCTTACAGATAGCTGTTTTTCGGTATCTCCACTGACATAACCAATCCCTTTGGGAGAAGAAACTAAATCTCCTTTACGGAACCCATGTCTTGTGGTAGAGCCACCATATTTACGTCGTTTACCACCTGTAGAAAAAACCATCAGGTGAAGTTGACGACGACTAATAGGAGGACGTTTGATGACAGCAAAGGGAGCGTTCGTTACTTTAACATAACCCTTCCAATCATATCCATGACCATTAGAATTGTGAAATGGCCAATAATCTAAAAACTGAAAACAGGCAAGAGCAATGCCATCGTTAGCATGACTTTCTGGTGATTGTTCTGCTTTATTTTTGGACTTTTCTAGTCGCAAATGTTTTCTAAGATTAGAGGTTTGCCAACCAAAGCGAGTATGGACTGTTGCCAATCGAGACAGTTGCTCAATAGCCCATTTTTGTCCGACCATAACCGACGAGAAACCTTTTCCAGACTTAGCTCCTTTTCTACCAGAAGTTAGATCAATATCGGCTTTGATGTACTCAAAGTAAATATCGGTAATTGGATAGATTTTGGTTAGTTCGGAAACGACTCGAAGTTCAAGTTGACGATTAGCTCTGATTGAGGGAGCTAATTTTCCTTGTTTTCTATTTGAGAATCGTTTTTGTCGATGCGCTCTTAGATTAAAAGAAAGTTGGCGGTTAATCCGTCTTTTTCTACGTCCTCTTCGCATTAACCGTCTATTGTCCAGGCGCTCTCTTACTCGTTTAAAAGGAAGTTCTAAGTGAGCCTTCCAAAGAGTAAAAAGGGAGGATTGAACACCAATTCCAGAGAATAATTTCCCCGGGTCAATACCAATAGCAATCGGTTGGGTTTTACTATCGGAAGGTTCATCGATTAGCTGGACATAGAAAATATCTAAATCGTTGAATTTACCGATAGCTTTTCCTTCTTTAATCCACCGTCTGGCACGACTGGGTTTGGTGGGCATCAACGGTTTTCCGTCTTTTGAGATAACAGGAACTCTTGCCATGGAGATAATCCTTAAGAGTGAAGTTAAAGTCCCTTACCGCAACACAATCAAGATGTCTTGTCTAACAACGCTTTACCAATAAAGCTGAGAGGGAATCCGAACTAGGGAAGTATTCGGAGGTCTGTGCCAGATTGTGTCTCGATGCGGTAGTCTCTACTTGCGTCGCCTAAATTGGTTTAGGCAAGCCCCGTCCCTTTTAGGGCGGGGTTAGTGACTAGTCTGTTTAAAAGTTCTCGCTGGGGATTCCCAGAAGGATTTTGCCGAGAGGCACTCTGACAAACTGCAATTTCTAATTAACTCTCGCTCAACCTCCCGCTAAACCCTATGTCAAATCGTTCTGCTTGTCAACCCCCTTCGAGAATCGACTCTAGAAATATTACCTCAATATGGCATCGGTAAACTTATCCCTGTCAAAGAATAGATCTCCTGCAAAAATCAAAAATCTGCCGTTAGGCGAGGAGACGGTCGATAGGAGACGGTCGTCAGGAGGAGAAAAAAGACAATAGAAAACTATAATATCCATAAAACCTAATATTATGTCAAATTTATCCATTTTTTTAGATATTTTAACCCGATAGTGCCTCGATAACTTACTTTTGCAGCAGGTCTAATAAAATTTTCCCAAGCTCTCAGACGAGGTTTTCCCCCCGTATCTCTTACCTAAGACAGAGGCTGTCAAAGAATAAAATTTTCCCAAGCTCTCAGATGAGTCCTGAATGGTTAGCCTATAGTAAAGACAGCCCCCTGAGTTGATAACAAAACCCATGCAGAAATTGGTGGAAGTTTTAGCTGATAAACAAGCTCTGATCGCAAAATCTCTGGCACTGGTTCTGGAAAAAATCACAACCAGCCTCGAACAACAGGACTATTTTACCATCGCTCTGTCCGGCGGTAGTACCCCGAAACCTCTCTACGAGGCTTTATCCTCTCAACCCCTCGACTGGTCAAAAATTCACGTTTTCTGGGGAGATGAACGCTACGTTAGTCCCGATCATCCTGACAGTAATCAACGCATGGCCCGGTTAGCATGGCTCGATCGCATACCGATCCCGGCCGCTAATATTCATCCTATGCCCACGGATGACCCCGATCCCCAGCTGGCCGCCCAAAAATACGATGATCATCTCCGCCAATGGTTTGGGGTCAATTCTCCCGATTTTCCCGTTTTTGACCTGATTTTATTGGGAATGGGCGATGATGGTCACACCGCCTCTCTCTTTCCCCACACGGCAGCTTTAACGGTGAGCGATCGCTGTATCACCGTCGGCGAGAAAGACGGCAATCCCCGCTTAACTTTTACCGTTCCCCTGATCAATCAGGCCCGTTGTGTGATCTTTATCGCTGCCGGCGAAAGTAAACGCCCCGCTCTACATGAGATTTTCTCTGCTTATGGTGACTCTTTCTCCTATCCTTCTCGTCTCATCCACCCCCCGGCCGGGGAATTATATTGGTTGCTCGATGCGGCCGCTGGTTCCTCTTTTGTCTAGAGAATAGGGGAATAGGGGAATGGGGGAATGGGGGAATGGGGGAATGGGGGAATTTCAACTAAAACCCCAACACCCCAAAACCCTAACACCCCCCGCAACGCGCACGCAGTGACCACCCCAACACCCTAAAACCCCAACACCCCAACACCCTAAAACCCCAACACCCCAACACCCTAAAACCTAACCCCTAATCTGCTTTTTTACTTTTTACTTTTTACTTTTTACTTAAAAATGATCGTTTGTCCCAATTGCGAACATACTAACCCCGATGAGGCCAGTCAATGCGAGGCCTGTTACACTCCCTTGCCGCGGATGTCTTCCTGTCCTAATTGTGGGGCAACCATCCAAACTGATGCCACCTTTTGCGGTCAGTGTGGCTACAATTTACAGCCTAATTCCGTTCCCATGGTGGCAGCCGAGGCCGAATCGGAATCGGAACCTGAACCCGTCCCACCAGTCCCTACACCCACCGTCGCCTCGATCGCACCTCCTCCTGTTGCCCCTCCACCGGTTCGGGCTGCCACCCGCTTACAGACGGAAATAGCTAGTTTGCAGCACCTGCAAACCGATAGCAAAATTGAATTACCCCTACATCTATCGGTAATTCATATCGGCAAACCTAACGATCGCATTCCCCCCGATATCGATGTTTCCGGTTTTCCCGATTCTGATATCGTCTCCCGGGTTCATGGCGATATCCGTGTCGAAGCGGGCATCTATTACCTCGAAGACAGCGGCAGCGCTAACGGAACCTACGTTAATCACACTCCCCTACCCCCCGGCAATCGTCATCGTCTTCGGGCAGGCGATCGCATTTCCCTCGGTAAAGGGGACAAAATGACTTTTATTTTCCAAATGTCCTAAAAGGGGACAGGTGTTAGGTGTTAGGGGTTAGGGTTTTAGGGTTTTAGGGTTTTAGGGTTTTAGTTGAATTCCCCCACTTCCCCATTCCCCTATTCCCCCATTCCCCCACTTCCCCATTCCCCTATTCCCCCATTTCCCCACTTCCCCACTTCCCCACTTCCCCACTTCCCCATTTCCCCACTGAAAATTATGCGTACAAATTGGCGAATCGGCTCTTTATTGGGCATTCCTCTCTATATTGATTCCTCGTGGTTTTTGATTCTGGCTTTTGTCACCTTGATCAATGCCACTGATGCAGAAATTCAGTCTCTGGCGGCCCAGAGTTCTGTTTTAGCGTGGTTACTTGGTTTAATCATGGCTTTATTGCTGTTTATCTCGGTTTTACTCCACGAATTAGGTCATAGTTTAATGGCTCGTTGCCAAGGCATCGAGGTCAATTCCATTACCCTGTTTCTCTTTGGAGGTATGGCCTCGATCGATCGAGAATCTCGGACTCCTCCAGAGGCCCTGCAAGTAGCGATCGCTGGACCCCTCGTCAGTTTTCTCCTGTTTTGTCTCCTATCCCTAGCCAGTCACTTACCCTATTTAAACGCCAATTTAACCTATATATGCGGGCATTTAGCGATAATTAACCTGTTTTTGGCTCTATTTAATCTTATCCCCGGTTTACCCCTCGATGGGGGTCAAATTTTCAAAGCAATGGTCTGGCAAGCGACCGGCGATCGCTGGAAGGGTTTACATTGGGCTGCGATCAGTGGTCAATTCATCGGTTGGTTAGGGATTATTTTGGGGATTTTCTTGGTTCTCTTGACGGCAGATGTGGGGGGTGCTTGGTTAGGATTAATGGGCTGGTTTATCCTCAGAAATGCCCGCGCCTACGATAATTTGACTAATTTACAGGAAAGTCTCCTCAATTTCACAGCGGGAGAGGTGATGAGCAGAGATTTGCGGGTTTTAAACGCCCATCAAACCCTACAGGAATTCGCCCAAGAATACGTTTTAGACCGAGCGGCTGCCAATACTGCTTATTTTGCCGCTTCCGAGGGGCGTTATCGGGGATTAATTCGGGTGGAAGATTTACAGGCGATCGAGCGGAGTTTCTGGTCAGAAAAACAACTGCTTGATATTGCCCATCCCCTCGCGGAAATTCCCACTGTTGAGGAAAAAACCCCCTTAGTGACGGTGGTGCAGAAATTGGAAACCATCCCGGACCGAATGATCACGGTGTTAACACCAGCCTCCGCCGTAGCGGGAGTGATCGATCGCAGCGATATCCTCAAGGCAATTGCGATTAAATACCAAATTCCCCTAGAGGAAACGGATATTGAACGCGCTCGCGAGGGAGTTTACCCCAGTTATTTGCCCTTAAATGTTATTGCTGCCGCTCTCGACAAGAGTGAACCGCCAAAAATCGGCGAACCGTCCTTAATGTCCTGACGTAGAGAGGATGGAAGATAATAATCTTGAATCTGGCTAATCCGAAAATTTCCTCGCTGGTTAACCTGCCACAATTTCCCCGTTTCCACATCTAAACAACTTAACCAGCCTTGGCCGTAGGCCCAAGTATCGATACAAATGGCATGGCCGAGATTAATCGGTTTCCCGCTTTTTTGGCTGGTATGGCCGCAAATCATGGTTTTTCCCGAACTATGGGCGGCGGGATATTGAAATTTCTCCCAAAAGAGTTTGTATTCTGGTTGTCTGGCTAGGGGTAGATGGGGATCGAGACTAGCGTGAACAAATAAATGATTGGCAGTTTCGTAGCTATTTATACAGACTTTTCCTAAAAAATCCCAGTGAGATTCAGGAATTTTAATCAGGTGGCCTTCGCTATAGGATTTGAGGGTGGCTTTACCGCCTTTTTCTAACCAGAGACGCTGTTTGAGGGGGTTATTACGGGCTTGCAGCATGATAATCTCGTGATTACCTTTGAGGGGAATCAAATTTCCCTGTTTATGTAGGGAAATCAGGCGATCGATCACCCCTTTCGAGTCTCTGCCCTTATTAACGTAATCACCGAGGGTGATTAAAGTATCTTGCGGTTTGGGGTTGACGATCTCTAGCAAGTGATCTAGAGCTTTCGAGCAACCATGAATATCGCCGATCGCTAAGGTTCGCATGAGGATTTAGTAGGGGATTAGGGCATAGGTAGGGTTTGCGGCAAAAAGTTTTTCGTGGGGGCAGGGTGTGGGGTGTGGGGTGTAGGGTGTAGGGTTTTACCGATTTTGAGGTGGTCAGTTACCTAATTTTCAGGGAAAAAGTCCAGGAATTTTACCCCCGATCCCTCCAATGGTAGGCAATTTTTGAGGTCAAAAAAGTCTAAAAGCCTTATCAAACAAAGTTTTTAGATTTATTCAGCAAACCCTAGGTACAGGTAAAAGTATTAAAAAAATCTGCTCACGACAGACAGCGATTATCGGTGATCTTGCTTAGGGTAACAAAAAGGCTTACAGTAAAATGTACCATAAATTATCAAATCTACTAAATTAATTAAGCTGTGCCGAAAGTTGTTATTGCAGGTAACTGGAAAATGCACAAAACCCAGAGAGAAGCTTTGGAGTTTTTGCAAGATTTTAAATCCCATCTAGATGAAACCCCCGACGACCGAGAAGTAGTTCTTTGCGCCCCTTTCACAGCTTTAGCTGTCCTCTCTAAAACCCTCCACGGCGGTCGTATTCGCTTGGGGGCGCAAAACGTCCACTGGGAAAAATCGGGGGCTTATACGGGCGAAATCTCGGCGGATATGTTAACCGAAATTGGGGTTCACTATGTGGTTATCGGTCACAGTGAACGCCGGCAATATTTCGGCGAAACCGATGAAACCGTCAATTTAAGGGTTATATCTGCCCAAAAACAAGGTTTAATCCCGATTATCTGCGTGGGAGAAAGTAAAGCCCAAAGAGATGCCGGAGAAACGGAAAAGGTAATTATCAAGCAAATTCAAGGGGGTTTAGTCAATGTTGACCAAAAAAACCTCGTTATCGCCTACGAACCCATCTGGGCGATTGGCACGGGGGAAACCTGCGAAAGCGAGGAAGCCAACCGCGTTATCGGTTTGATTCGGCAACAATTAGATAATCCCGAAGTAACCATTCAGTACGGTGGTTCGGTAAAACCCGATAATATCGATGAAATTATGGCTCAATCGCAGATAAACGGGGCTTTAGTCGGTGGGGCAAGTCTAGACCCCGCCGTCTTCGCTAGGATTGTTAATTATCGTTAATTGATTTCTGCTGCCATGACGCGATTTTCCAAAACCCCGATGCCTTCTATTTCCACCCGAACCTTATCCCCCACCTGCATCGGTCCGATTCCTTCGGGAGTTCCCGTTAAAATCACATCCCCCGGCAGCAGGGTCATCACTTGAGAGATATAAGCCACCAAGACATCGGGAGGAAAGACCATATCGCTGAGATAACTGCTTTGTTTGGGTTCGCTGCCATCATTGAGAAAAGTGGTTAATTGCGCCCCGATACTCAATTCCCGGACAATCCAGGGGCCGAGGGGACAAAAACTGTCAAATCCTTTCGCCCGCGTCCATTGGCTATCTTTTTTCTGTAAATCCCTAGCGGTGACATCGTTAGCAATGGTATAACCCCAGATTTTACTTCTGGCCTGGGCTGTGGTGCAGTTTTTGGCGGTTTCTCCGATAATTAATGCCAATTCTCCCTCATAATCCACTCTTTCCGATTGGGGCGGATAAAAAATAGTTTCACCATCGGCGATAATTGTCGTCGGTGGCTTGAGAAATAAAAGCGGTTCTTCCGGTACAGGTGTTCCCATCTCGGCGGCGTGGGCGCGGTAATTTTTGCCCACGGCAATAATTTTCGACGGGAAACAGGGGGCTAATAGTTGGTAGCTATCGGGTTCTAATTCTAGCTTGGTTAGTTGCCCTCCTTGCCAGGGAGGGGCATCAAAGACGGCAACGCTACGGTTTAGCTGTAACAGTCCGTAGAAGATTTGTCCTTGACGATGTTTCACTCGTACATAGCGTTGCGCCATATTTTTCTGGGAATGACTAGCGATCGACTCTCGGATAGTAGTATGATCATATATCCTTGCTTCTTTATTAAAAGCTAGAGAGTTATTAAAATCAATTAACCTCTGGTCTTGACAAAGAAGCCTTCTAGTCCATAAGGATTCTGAGATGAGCAATAACTACGAAACTCTTTACATTCTCCGTCCCGATTTAGGGGAAGAAGTCGTTCAGCAACAAGTGGAACGTTATCGGACTCTGATTAGCGAACACAGCGCCACAGACATTCAAGTTAAGGTGTGGGGTAAAAAACGTCTGGCCTATCCCATCAAAAAACTCAATGATGGTGTCTATGTGCAGATGAATTATCAGGCAAGCGGCAAACAAGTCGCCCCCATGGAACGGGCCATGCGTTTAAGTGATGAGGTTATTCGTTATTTAACCCTAAAACTCGATCGCGTGGTGGCCCCCCCTGCGGATTTATCTCCCTTAACGGAAATTCCGCCCTCTCCTATCACCGAAGCGGTGGTGGAAGATGACGGCATCTCCGCTGAAGATTAATTATAGTCACAACTGTGTCGGGTCAATGCCCAATTCCCGTAATCGGGCAAAAGCGCGATCGCGTTCTTGTTGTGCTTGGTCACGTTCTTGTTGTGCTTGGTTGCGTTCCTCAAAGAGGGTTTCAGGGTCTTTAAATCGTTCCCCATTGGGATAAAAGACCTCTAAACCCTCTTCAAACATCTCAAACCGAATCCCTAGGATTGGGGAAGTCCAAGGAAAATTC
>NZ_JAPZQJ010000567.1:0-5691 GCF_027530405.1 Microcystis sp. LE19-41.2A
AAATCTAAAAACCTTGTTGGATAAGACTTTTAGACTTTTTTGACCTCAAAAAGTGCCAGCCATTGGAGGGATCGGGGCGAAAATTCCTGGACTTTTTCCCTGAAAATTAGGTAATTGACCGTCTGAAAATGGGTAAAACCCTACACCCCACACCCCACAACCCACACCCTGCCCCCACAAAAAACTTTTTCAGCAGACCCTAAATATTGATACTATTGGGTATGCGAGAGGGTTTCAGGAAAATATAAGGCGTAAATCGGGTTGAATTGCGCCGATCAATCTCATTTTCGATCGCCTTTAATTTAGCTTGGAAAACCGCCAAAATCGGGTAAGTGCGTTGATCTGGGAAAGCACTTCGGGATGGATAGCCAAAACGGTTAAATTGAAAAGCTGTTAAAGTCTGCATAATTTCCAATTGATAAGCGGCCTGGGACTGGGGCGGCAAAAGACGGAGAATATAATCTATATCCACCTCCTCAGCTGCTTTGGGAGGAGATTGATAACCCGCTAGGGGAATATTCGGGCAAAAGGCGAGATAATCGTATTGAGGATAATTAACCGCCGCGTGTTGTGGTCCGGCCACAAAAATTATCTGGGTGACAACTTCGACTAATTTGGCTAAAGTGTCTAATTCTCCGTCAGAAACTAATTTTTTGATGCCTCCACCTTCAGGTGACATCAATTTTCGCACCCAAGCTTGTAATTCTGTATCCCCGTTTACATCCGCGTCGGAAGTATAGTAAAGACTTAGGTAATCTTTGACGTAGGTTTCCGTTGCTTGCCAAAGTAAGAGAGCATCGTCTCGGTAGGGGTAATCTGGTAGTAGGGAGGTATCATCGACTTGGCGGAAGGCTAATTGCTTGGGTAGGGTATAATCGGCGAAATTATCCAATCTTTGACGATAGGAAGTCTTAATTATCTCGATAGATGCTTCTAGCGTCCCCGCTAATAGACGATCAACGAATCCGCCAGGGTTAATTAACTCGCTCTCGGCTAAACTATTAATAGCGAGGGTAAATTGAAAATGAGGTCTTAATAGAATTGCCAGAGGATGATTGATTGCTAACTCGGTAGCTGTATCTAAAACAAAAGCTTCCGCTACTAAATGGGTATGGCTGAGGTGACTAACTAATTCATGGTGATTTCCGTCGGCAATTTGCACGAAAATCTTCGCCATTAACCAATTAAGTCCGTCATCGGGGGTATAGATGCGCTGATTAGGTTGGGTCGGATCCTGATATAATTGAATGGCAACAGGTACTAATCCCCCTTGACCGCGTAAACCTCTAGCACGCCAACAGAAAAGGACAAGAGGTGCTGTTACAGTTTTCATGCCCTTTTGATAACTGCCTAAAGTTAGGTTGTTTAGGGGGGCATAATCTGCTAGAAATAAGTTACCCTTAGCGGCTTCCGAGTCAATGGTTTTATCCGGTCCCATGGCTTTTTGGAAGATGGCATCGCTGACGGGGAAATTATCTGGTAAGCTGCTAATCCCGCGAATTACCAGGGGATTTGCTCCCGCTAATCTTTGGTAGGCAAAACCTGTATTAGATTGCCAAGTTTTAATGCTTGTGGGTTTGGGAAGGATAGGAAAAAGTTCTTCGTAATCTTCTAATGTGTCGAAGGGATCGAAGATATTTTCTACTCTTGTGGCGACTCCATTGGCAATTAAAGCACTGAAACCTTTACCCCGCATTACTTGATAGGAAATAGAAAAGTTTTCGTGGGTAGGTAAATCTTTGACGAGGGTGATACCATTAACGGAATCATAAATGTACACTTGTTTTTGTCGTCTTAATAGATCTTGTCTTTTGACTGGATCAGGATCATTTTTGGGTAGCGATGGTGTCAGCAAAGTAACTCCTTGTCTAAAAAATTAGAACTTAAAAATTGTGGTCTTTTTCCTGGCACTAATAGGCTAGTCAAAGTAAAGAATTACCTCCAACAAAAGGGTCTTTTGAGGGAAATTACCTGCTAGATATAGTGTCACCCATTATATACAGCTAGAACTGGGTTAGATTCCCGAAATATTGCATCTGTTTGCAAAACTTAATATATTAATTCTCGCACCTATGAGGTACAAGGTTGCTGGTTTGAGGTTGGGGAGATTTTATCAGTGAACAGTAAACAGTGAACTGAAAACTCCCATCTGATAACTGATAACTGATTGCTAAACCGTTTGTAGGGGAAAACCTAAAGCTTCCCGTTGCTGTAAATACAATTGAGCAACCTGTCGAGCTAAATTGCGAATTCTGCCGATATAACGGGTTCTTTCAGCTACAGCAATCACACCTCTAGCATCGAGTAAATTAAAAGTATGGGAACATTTGAGAACATAATCTAGACTGGGAATCACCAGAGAGCGATCGATTAATTGTTTAGCTTCCTGTTCATATAAACTGAATAAACTAAATAATAACTCAGGATTAGAAGCCTCAAAATTGTAGGTACATTGTTCGATTTCATTTTGCAGGAAAATATCACCGTAGAGGATATTTTCATTCCATTGAATTTTATTAATTGCCTCTACATCTTGCAGATACATGGCTAATCTTTCTAAACCGTAGGTAATTTCGATCGCCACGGGACGACAATCGATACCTCCACACTGTTGAAAGTAGGTAAATTGGGTGATTTCCATCCCATCTAACCACACTTCCCAACCCACACCCCAAGCGCCGAGGGTGGGAGATTCCCAGTTATCTTCCACGAAGCGAATATCGTGATCTTCTGGGTGAATTCCTAACACCCGCAGGGAGTCTAAATAGATTTCCTGAATATTATCAGGAGAGGGTTTAATTAGGACTTGATATTGATAGTAATGCTGAAAACGATTGGGATTTTCGCCATAACGGCCATCCGTTGGACGACGACAGGGTTCCACATAGGCAACGGTCCAAGGTTCCGGACCAATTGCCCTTAAAAAAGTGTGGGGACTCATGGTTCCTGCACCTTTTTCGGTATCATAGGGTTGAGCAACTAAACAACCGCGATCAGACCAAAATTCATTTAATTTAGCGATAACAGCTTGGAAAGTTAAAGACATGGGAAAAAGTAAAAAAGCAGATTAGGGGTTGGGGAAGTGGGGTGTAGGGTGTGGGGTGTAGGGTGTAGGGTGTAGGGTGTGGGGAGATGGGGGGTTGGGGAGAAAAAAGCTGCCGACTGTCTCCTGTCTCCTGTCTCCTGTCTCCTGACGGTTAAAGTCATTGACTTACTTTTAACTGCAAGCGAAAGTGAACGGGGGTAGAAGATTGGGGGAGAATAACTAATTCATAAAATCCCTCTTCGGGTAATTGACCGGACCATTGCCGATCGCTAGACTTGTCTAAAAGGGTAATATTACCCGTGGGAGAGTAGAAAGATAGTAAAACTTCGCCTTCCGCCTCTAAATTTAAGTCTAACCGATTACTGGAACGCAATTTTATTGCATAGGCTTTTCCTTGCCCCTCGCTGAGAATTGCCTCGATAACTTCCTCTCCCCCCGCGTCTAAACTTTCGAGCGCTTGGTAAGATAGGCCAGACTGTAAAGATTGTAACTGATTCCAGGCCAAGCCACTCCACAGTTGACCTAGACCGCTATCAAAATTTGGTCTTTCTGTCAATTCGGTAAATAGCTGAAAAAAGGCGGTATCAGTGAGTAAATTAAGGACTTTACTGCTTAAGCGTAACTGATTCACTTGTTCTCGCCATTTTTGTCGTTGTTGCTCATCGTAGCTACCTAATGCTTCTCTAGTGCCAGAATCGAGACGTTCTAAGCGATCGAGGATTTCTGCTGCTAAAATGTCTCTTTGTTCCTGTTTCTGTTTTTCCTCTTTGATATCCCCATAGCGAAGGCTAAACAATTCATTGACGAGATTTTTAAAAAACTGACCATCAATTCCCAACTCTAGACGGCGCTTTCTCATCTCGGCTTTCCGTTGCCATGCCGTATCTGTGGCAGAATTAAAGTTATTTTCCTCCGTGGCAAAAACGGGTTTAACGGTTTGGGGTTGATTGCTGTGTTTAACCCACTGTTTCCCGATTAACCAGCCTATTGCCGCCGATAATAACATCAAGAGGCAAAAAATAGCGATTCTGCCAGAACAGCCGAGAAAAAGGGGCGATTTATTCCGAGAATTAGCGGCCATTGTCTCCTTAGACGATTGAGGGTTTTGATCTGTAAAGATGAGATTAACACAAATAATAGGCTAAGACGCATTTTAACCGCCTATCCTTAGATTAGCTGAATCTTCCCCAATCCCTTTACTGTTGCCCCTTGTCCCGTCTCAACAAGCAGTTTAAATACACGGGCAGCTTATTATTCATAGCAGATAACCATGACTACGACTCAACCCCTATCCCCTGGCCAAACCGCCCGAAAAGATGAGATAATCTTCCCAACGGGCGAATTTTGGAGTGATGAACCGCCATTGGAAAGTAATTTACATCTAACTCAGATTATTTTGTTGATAAAATGCCTAGAATGGTTATGGCAAGATAGAGAAGATTACTTTGCAACCGGGAATTTAACCATCTACTACAGTCCCAATCAGAAAAAATCAGAATACTTTAGAGGACCAGACTTTTTTGTAGTATTGGGAACAACTAGAAACCAAAACCGGAAAAGTTGGGTAGTATGGCAAGAAGAGGGAAAATATCCTAATGTGATTATAGAAATCCTCTTTTGAAAGTACCGCTAAGACTGATAGGGAAGAAAAGAAAGAAATTTATCAAAATACATTTAGGACTCCTGATTATTTCTGGTTTGACCCCTATAGTTTAGAGTTTGAAGGATCTACGTTAATTAGGGGAAAATATCAACCGATTGAACCCAATCAGCAAGGTTGGTTATGGAGTGAAGAATTGGGCTTATATTTAGGTATCTACGCCGATAAATTGCGTTATTTTAGTCCTAGGGGTCAGTTAATCCCAACACTTGAGGAAGCCGCTCTTCTGGAGAAACAGGCCAAAGAATCTGAACGTCAACAAAAAGAACTGGCTTTACAACAAAAGGAATATGAAAGACAACAAAAAGAACTGGCTTTACAAAAAATTGAGCAATTAACGGCAAGATTAAGAGAATTAGGCATTAATCCCGATGAAACCTTGTAGGAGTGCAAGGTGGTCAGTGAGTTTATCTAACTGCTTGCACCCTCACCTTTCATGAGCAAGCTAAACAGATAAAAAAAAGCTCAATTAAAACAAGATAAATCCTCTTTAGTAACCAGCGATTTTGTTTTATTAGAGGTAGCGGATGCTCTCGCTTCTCCTTTTATTCGTTCTCGAACAATTCCCTTGATTACTCGATTAAAAGAAGCTCAGGATTTATTGGTTATTCCCATTAGTCAAGGTTTATTTAGGGTTTGCTGAAAAAGTTTATTGGTGGGGTTAGGAGTCGGTCGTCAGTAGCCGGTCGTCGGTCGTTTCAGGCTTTGTTGCCCTCCTTTTTTTTGTACCAGCTTATGTACTATAGGAAGGATAATGCAAGGTTTTTGAATGTCCCAATCCTATATTCTTGCACTAACATCGGATTTTAACAGGTCAAAAGCCTTATTTTCAAAGGGTTTTACCATTAAGTACCTAAGCAAAATTAATTACACATCCAAGCCGTCACCCGTCAGCCAAAAGCTTTTTGCTGTGACCAGTAAACAGTGAACTAAAAATTCAAATCTGATCCCTGATAGCTGTCTCGGAGTCTCGGAGTCTCGGAGT
>NZ_JAPZQJ010000347.1:0-4086 GCF_027530405.1 Microcystis sp. LE19-41.2A
GGGGGTATATGTTGGTTAAATGTGGCAGAAAGTGACGGCGGTTTTATCGGTACTTCTATTTTAGATTTTGCGCGGGTACATCTCAAATTAACTTTACCGGATGAGGGAGAATTAGACGTAAAAATTCGTTATTGTTGGCAAAACTGGTTAGCGGGAAATGTCCTAATTATCTTTGATGATGTGCGGGATTATCAGCAAATTAGGGATTATTTACCACCGCAAGAAGACAAACGCTTTCAGGTTTTAATTACCACTCGCAAGGAATATTTATCAGCGACAATTGCGACTTTTCGGGTAGAAGTATTAAAAGAAAAAGATGCACTTGATTTATTGCGTTCCTACCTTGTAGATAACAGAATTGACACACAAATCGAGGCAGCTAAATTATTATGTCAGGATTTGGGTTATTTACCCTTGGCGTTAGAATTGGTGGCAAGGTTACTGGTACGACGACAGGATTGGAAAATCAGCAAAATACGGCAGAAATTAGCCGAAAACGGCTTAGATGAGCCAAGTTTAGACAAAAATCCCAAGTTTCATGGGGAAATGACTGCGGAAAGAGGGTTAAAAGCTGCCTTTAATCTCAGTTGGGAGGAGTTGCATAGCGAACCAGAAGCGCAAATTTTGGCACTTTACCTCAGTTTATTCGCTCTTGCGCCCTTTCCCAAGGGGATGATTCTGGATTTATTTCCCGATGAGGATGGGGATACAGTGGAGGAATGGTTAACCGATAGTTTAGTTCACCTGAGTTTAGTTCAGGATAATCGTGATGGTTGGTATGAAATTCATCCCCTGTTGCGTCGCTACTTTCGGGATAAGTTAGAAGCATCACCCCACGCAGAACCAGCAAAACGCCGTTATTGTGGGATTATGGCCAAAAAATCGGCAGAAATGCCATATAATCCCACTGTAGAAATCGTTGAAGAATTTAAACCTTTCCTTCTCCATCTACAAGCATCTGTCGGGGAATATCCCCAATATATCGCTGATGAGGATTTAGCTTGGTCCTATACGGGTTTAGCTCGTTATTATCAAGGACAAGGATTGTATGCTATTGCTGAACCTTACTGTCAAGCTTGTTTAACCGCAACTCGAACCCACTTAGGAGACAATCATCCCGATGTGGCAAGTTCCCTCAACAATTTAGCAGCATTGTACGAATCCCAAGGCAGGTACACAGAAGCGGAACCTCTCTATCTAGAAGCATTAGATTTGACAAAACAACTCTTAGGAGACAATCATCCCCTTGTGGCAGCTTCCCTCAACAATTTAGCAGCATTGTACTATTACCAAGGCAGGTACACAGAAGCAGAACCTCTCCTTCTAGAAGCATTAGAATTGACAAAACAACTCTTAGGAGACAATCATCCCTCTGTGGCACTTTCCCTCAACAATTTAGCAGCATTGTACTATTCCCAAGGCAGGTACACAGAAGCGGAACCTCTCTATCTAGAAGCATTAGATTTGAGAAAACGACTCTTAGGAGACAATCATCCCGATGTGCCACTTTCCCTCAACAATTTAGCAGGATTGTACTATTACCAA
This sequence comes from Microcystis sp. LE19-41.2A, assembly GCF_027530405.1. Classification (NCBI taxonomy): domain Bacteria; kingdom Bacillati; phylum Cyanobacteriota; class Cyanophyceae; order Chroococcales; family Microcystaceae; genus Microcystis; species Microcystis sp. LE19-41.2A. Next base: position 1,546 of record NZ_JAPZQJ010000347.1, read on the forward strand.
GGCAGGTACACAGAAGCAGAACCTCTCTATCTAGAAGCATTAGATTTGTGTAAACGACTCTTAGGAGACAATCATCCCTCTGTGGCAACTTCCCTCAACAATTTAGCAGGATTGTACTATTCCCAAGGCAGATACACAGAAGCGGAACCTCTTTATCTAGAAGCGATTAATATTGTCAGGGAAAGATTAGGGGAAAATCATCCCTATACCCAAACCTTTTATCAGAATTATCTGGAGATGTTATCCCAATTACCCGAAGCAGAATTAAGACAACGGTTTCCCGATGAGGTGGTGGAAATGTTGAAACCAAAACCCCCTCATCCCTGAAAACAGTCTTAACAGTGATTGGAATGTTGAATGATGGACTGTGATTAGGGAGCTAGTTAAGAGTGGATTAGAGATGAAGATTGATTGAATAAACCAATCATAGTTAAGACCATTGGAAAATAGGGTCTGCAAGCGCAAGGATTTCCCATTATGAATATAGTATCATGTCAAGGAGCTTTTGTCAAGAGAAAATTTGACAACATCCAGACAAACGTTATTGTAGGGGTAATTCATGAATTACCCCTACACCCATTACCTAGTCCAGTAACCCACCACCATCGACAGTGGTTGGAATGATGAACTATGACTAGGGAGCTAGTTAAGAGTGAATTAGAGATGAAGATTGATTGAATAAACCAATCATAGTTAAGAGCGTTGGAAAAGAGGGTCTGTAGGCGCACGGATTTTCCATTATGAATATAGTATCATGTCAAGTCGCCTTTGTCAAGAGAAAATTTGACAACATCCAGACAAACGTTATTGTAGGGGTAATTCATGAATTACCCCTACACCTATTACCTAGTCCAGTAGTCCACCACCACCATTGACAGTGATTGGAATGATTGAATGATGAACTATAATTGAATTAATCACTGATGACTGATAACTGATTAGCAAGGAATAAAACCATGAATACTAAAGAGAGACTATTACAAGAGATTGAACAAGCGCCGGATTCTTTAATAGAAGAAACTTTAAACTTCCTCCTTTCAGCACAAGCTAGTTATGCTAAATCTGAAAGTAATGTAGGGGAGGCAATATTAAAGCTTCTGGAAGAGATACCATTAGACAATGACGACTTAGAAAAGTTGCCTATAGATCTTGCTAATCAGCATGATCATTATCTTTATGGAGTTCCCAAATCCTAAGCAAAGCCGAAACTAAAGTTTATAGCATCATAGCAATGAAAACCATCTTTGCAGACACATTTTATTGGGTTGCTCTCATTAACAATCGTGATGATTGGCATGAGAAAGCTATAGAAATGACAAGGAAACTCCAGCAGGTAACAATAGTGACAACCGATGAAGTCTTTATTGAAGTTTTCAACAATCTATCTGCTTATGGAATGTCAGTTAGACGAAAAACCTTACAAGTTATTAGAGGCTTACAAAATAATCCCCAAATCTTAGTTATACCTCAAACTCATCAGACGTTCCAATCAGGATTAGATTTATATCAAAATCGTCCAGATAAGGATTACAGCTTAACAGATTGTATATCCATGCAAACAATGCGCCAAATGAATATAAATGAAATTCTTACTCACGATAAGCATTTTACACAAGAAGGATTTTTCATTTTATTTCAAAATATAGAGTTACATTAGATTTGAGAAAACGACTACTAGGAGACAATCATCCCCATGTGGCAACTTCCCTCAACAATTTAGCACAATTGTACTATTATAAAGGCAGATACTCAGAAGCAGAACCTCTCTATCTAGAAGCGATTAATATTTTCAGAGAAGGATTAGGGGAAAATCATCCCCATACTCAAATCGTTTATCAGAACTATCTGAGGATGCTGTCTTAACTATGATTGGAATGATTGAATGATGAACTATGACTAGGGAGCTAGTTAAGAGTGGATTAGAGATGAAGATTGATTGAATGAACCAATCATAGTTAAGACCGTTGGAAAAGAGGGTTCGTAGGCGCACGGATTTTCCATTATGAATATAGTATCCTGTCAAGTCGCCTTTGTCAAGAGAAAATTTAACAACATCCAGAAAAACGTAATTGTAGGGGCAATTCATGAATTACCCCTACACCTATTACCTAGTGATAAGTCCAGTAGGGTGCGTTAGACGGCCAAAATTTCCGCTTTAACTTCAAGCTAACAATCCGTCGTAACGCACCACCATTGACGGTGATTGGAATGATTGAATGATGAACTATGACTAGGGAGCTAGTTAAGAGTGGATTAGAGATGAAGATTGATTGAATGAACCAATCATAGTTAAGACCGTTGGAAAAGAGGGTTTGTAGGCGCACGGATTTTCCATTATGAATATAGTATCCTGTCAAGCTGCCTTTGTCAAGAGAAATTTTGACAACATCCAAAAAAACGTGGCTCTTCGTTACTTGTTATGGTTCGATAGGGGGGCATAAATCGACTAAATCCTTATCTGGCAAGAGACTTAATTGATTAGTTCGCTCTAGATAAAAAACAATTGACAAAAATCGCTAAATGCCTTTCTCTATAAGGGTT
>NZ_JAPZQJ010000409.1:0-5790 GCF_027530405.1 Microcystis sp. LE19-41.2A
GATTCAAGACTATAAGTAACGGTTTCGTTAGACATTTTGGTAAAATCCCTGGGAGTAATGATAGTACAATAATTTTATTTTAATCCTAAATCCGGTTATTAAAGACTGATTATTTATTGCCTGTCCTGATAAGTAGGGAGGCACAATTATTTGTAGGATGGGTTAGCGGTAGCGTAACCCTTGCAGGTGTTGGGTTTCATGCTTCAACCCAACCTACGTTCTATTGCCTCTATTGCCTATTGCCTCTCCTGATATGTAGCCTATACTCAACGGATTTAGTATAACTATCTCTGCCATTACTTTTGAAAAATGCTATAAATTTCCTCGGCAATATTTCTGCTACCTCCAGACTCTCCCACTCTAATTTTGCCATTTTCTAAACATCTGTGTAAATAACGAGAATCTGCCAAAATATCAATAATTTTAACCGCGGCATTTTTAAATAAATTTACCTCCGTGGGTTTCTGTCCAATAGTTATCACCGATTCCCCTAATAAGCGCATCTGTGCCTCGGCAAAAGGGTAGGTAAATTGGGGACCAAATCCGGGTATTTGTAGGACGGGTTTTCCTAATCCCACCGCTTGTTCTACTGCTGTACCCGCCATGGCTAAACAAGCGTCACAATGGTGTAGAATATCGGCAAAAGCATCACGATAACAGCACAATAAAGCCCCATTTTTCTCTAATTTTCCCGCTCCTAAATAATGCCATCCCTCTTGTTTAGCTAAATTTTCTAAGTCGGTTTCTCTGATACTAGGAATGATAGCAGCCCGAAACTGCATCGGTTTAATTTTAACTATTTCCTCACAGACTTGTAACTGTAAAGCCAAATTACTCAAAGCTTCGGGTAAACGACTCCCCGCTAATAAAGCAATCATGGGAATTTGACTATCTAATTCTAAATCTTTACCCGTTGGTGTTAAGACATCCATAATCGGATAACCGGCAAAAATCGCTTTTTTAATACCCCGATTTTCTAGGTCTGTTGCTGTATATTTATCCCTAGTGAAAACCCTTAAACACTTGTCTGATCTTAAACATAATTCCGTCAGTAAAGGTAATTTAATTGTGCCTTCGTAATAACTGGAAGTAGAAACAATAAAAGCCACAAAAGGACGACCGGTTAAACTAGCGATCGCAATCGGCACGATATCCCCCACTGCTATCAATAAATCACAATCCTTGCTAACTTTAAAAGCTGCCTGAATTTGCTGAATAGTTAGACTAATTAATCCCGCACCAATATCCTTAATCCAATTCAAAGGATTGGTATAAATAATTCCCCCCGATGGCATAGTGGCAGTGGGGGCAATAATTGGTACTGACAATTTTTGATAAGCTTTTCCCTCTCCCACTAAAGGCAAAGCAGCTATAGATAATTGGGGCTGAATTTTTTGTAATTCCCCCAGAATTAAACTAGCATTTAAATCCTCACCATGACCATTACTAAGAAATAAAACCTGTTTAAGCATCGATTTGTTATCCTCTATATTCCCTGGCTGCCAAAGAAACTGCCACCGTCACCGATTTGGCTTCTATTTGCTTGCTGACTAGCAAAGTATCGCCCATTTTTAAAGCGGCAGCTTCAGCGACGCTAGGGGTTCCTTCTTTCTTGTGGACAATAGCTGAGGGATTGGGGACATTAATATCTCTCAACTCCTCAGCAGTAAAGGTTTTTAGTGGCAATCCTTGCTCTTGACAATAGGCAATTAAACCCTGTTCATTAGCTTTGATGTCAAGGGTGGCGATACCGGCAATAGCGGCTAAAGAGAGGTGATAACGCTTAAAAACATCCCTAATTGCCCTATCTATGACCGCTTTCTCCGTCCCACGGATGCAACCTATTCCTAGCCATAATAATCGTCCATGGCACTGCACTTTTGCCCCGGAAGGATCGGGGGAAAAACCAGGTTGGCTAAAACCGGTCCACAGGGGACCTATCCCGATTAAATCGATGGTGGGTGAGTGGAAAGCAGGGGAAGCGCTAGTCATACAAGACTATAATATTTTTACCGGTTGAAATTGTTCGCCTTCGTCCAGTTGCCAAGCTTGTAAATCGATCGCTCGTCCTGAAACTACGGAGACAATTAAATAAGTATATCCTGACCAGGCTAATTGGCGATCGATTTCCGAGGGAATGGCGGCATGATCGGGATGGGAATGATAGATACCGATAATTTCTAGCTGGTTTTCCCGCGCCGATTTTTGAGCTTGTAAAAGCACTTCTGGCGCAATACTAAAGCGGTTTTTCCTATTACCTGACCAGTTATTTTCTGTGGTTTGCACGGTGATCACTTGGGCTGCGGTTTCGGTAATTTTTCCCACGAGTAACCCACAACATTCTTCGGGATAGGTGGATTCGGCGTGGGTGACAATGCGCTGGTAAATTTGGTCTGTAATCAGGATCATAAGGGAAAATTTTCAAAACCTATCTATCTCAATCCCTCAAAATCAGTTATTTGCCCAGACTCTGAGGTACAAAGTCTTCTTTTTGGCGAGTCGTTCGTCAGCAGTCGATGGCAAATTCGGTTATACTTTATGCTGAGGATCAACGCCGTAGAATTAATTCTAACAAAATTGTTTCAAAAAAAGCCGGAGGTGCCTGAAGATGAGAAAATTCATAGAATTGATTTTAAGAAAACTTTTCAAGCCAGAGGTGCCTGAATTGGTACAGATTGTCCACAACCGGGAAATGTCAGCGCTGGGGGGATTTGCCAAGACAGCAGAATCGATCGATAGTGATAAGTTTAGCGGTCAAGAATTTCTCATGTTTGTGAAGATTAAATACTGTCTAGCTAGAGGAATTGGAGAATACGCAGGACTAGATGAAAGTATTAAACTACTGCAAGGAGCGATCGAAGCAAAAAATAGTTATTTAAGCCTTTATCAAACAGAATTTCGTTATCGTAGTTCTAAACAACAGGATTTTTATCAATATGTGGAATCTCTGCTTGCCTCTGACTACGAAGATAAGGCGGCTTTTCAAGCTAGAGTAGCAGAAAAGTTGCTGGAAACTCTGCCCGATGTGAAAACGGAGGAGGGAAAAGTTGCCCTAAAAGCCTATCAAACTGAATTGGAACGTCTGGCAGAGTACGAATTAGGATTAAAACTTTTATCCCTATTTAAAGCCTACCAACTAGCGGACTATTCTGTCCTCAGAACTGTTTCTGATATCGTGGAGACTTCTCGCGAAAAACAAACACTAGATTATCCTAGTTTAGTTGTTTTGGTAATTAGTAAGTACGAAGTTTTTGAGAAGCTGAAAAATATTATCGGTGTGCCTAATAATAAGAGCAAACCGGAAACCTATGCTCGAATGCTGCAATACATTGCCCTGACCTACAGACATAGCAAATCCTACGCTCAATTTGCCGAATTGTTGAAAGTAATGCGTAAATGGTATCTTCCCTATCGCGCCATTCTTGACATCCGCCAACGCTATCCCCGCACCTCTTTTAAACTACCGAAGCAATTCTCGGAAGATATTCCTGGGGAGGCAATTTATGATAAATATCGTAAGTCCCTAACCGACGCTAAAACAGGATTAACCTATGTGGATTTTGGGAAAGACTAGCTATTTATTGGGGATGATGGCTAAGGTGCAGCTATTTGGTTTGATTCCTAAACCGTTAAAGAGAAGGTTGAGCAGCAGTATCTAAATTTTCCCCTTAAAACTTGGCGAGAAGGGAACCCGAAAAGGGATAAATTGGCCTGGGAATTGAGAGTAAACTTAACCCGCATCGCTGACTCAGGAATAACTTATTCTTGGCCGGTTCCGGCCAATGTTAAATTTATCGAAAATTTGGGTTAAAACCCCGTCCTTTTAGGACGGCTTTAAGCTACAATGGAAAAAGCGACAACCAAGCTAAAAACTGAACCTTGACAACAGATAGTAGGGGGTTTTGTTCAGAAAAGAATTCAAATTCGGCCTTGAACGAGTAAAACTTTCTAGGAAATAAGGTTGAACATTAGATTTTTTCGACTTGTTCAAAGTGGCCGGAGGGCATCCGGACACTCAAAACGGACGGGTCGAAAGTGTCAGACTTAAGCAATTAAGCGTTTTTCGCTATCTGCGTCAACCCCATTGACGCGACCACCCTAAAAAAGTGGCGTGGTGAGGAATCGCCGTCCGTTTTACGGCGGCGAGGATGTCAAGCCCTCCAGTCCCTCCCTTGTATTGGGGAAGTCCGCATCAACCCGGCGGCAAGTTGCGCGATCATCAACTATCAGAGTCACCCCAGTTCGGAGTCCGAACAGCAGGCAGCCATTTTAGCGCTCGTTCAAGAGGCAGATTCCCTCGCCCTCTTGCCAACTGCCGCTCTAGAAGCCTTAGAAGCCGAGTTAGGGAGTTTTTGGGACCAGTTCTCTGGGGAACTGCAAAACTTTTTGACTGGATATGAAGGAATAGGAAAAGAAATTCTCAAGGCGATCGCCATCGCCAGCCTGATTATAGGAATTGCTGGGGTGATCTTGCCCCTGCTACTAGGAACGCCCTTCTTGCTCCTGTCCCATTTCTGCTTCTTAGCCTGCTCCTAATTAAGATGATTAACGTTGAACAAGTGGGGGGCCAGTGCAACCCGCCCATTCGAGAAAGCGCTCTCCAAATCGTCCATTCCACCCCGGGCCGCCTAAGGGTGCGGTTGGCTTGGCTGAGATGCTATCCCTCCTTGCACGAACCCCTGTCCACCTCGATTTTGTCCTTGGCCGCCGTCAGGGAAGTTCACTTGACTCCAGGGATCAACTCGATCGTCGTCTGCTACGATCCCCAGGGCATAACCGAAAAAGCCTTTCAAGAAAAGTTCTGTCAGCTACTCCAACAACTCACTCCCGTCCACTGGCTCACTGCTGTGAGGCCGATAACTGATGACACGACTTCGCCCGGGGAAGGAATCTTCTCGGAAGCAGCGGTTACTGGAAAAATTCAGGAAGTTGGCGGCAAGCTCATCGGCTCCTCCGTCGGCCGGGTAATGGGGTTCGGCGTGGGAGCGGTCGCTGGCGGAGTGCTGTTAGGTCCTCTGGGGTTAATTCCGGGTGCGGGGGTAGGCAGTGCCGTCGGGCGAACAGTTGGCAGCCAGCTAGGGGGCGAAACCGTGCGCTATCTGTCCGGCACAGGAGCGGAAGCGCAACGCTGGCCAGTGCCAGCAAAGAACCCCGCCGAGTCCCTGCAAGCCACTCTAGAGCGGGGTGCCACTGAATTGATCGGCGAAACCTTCAACGGGCATGGCCGGCTTTGTGGTGGGTGGCTCTCTGCTCGGCCCGCTAGGCTCTCTTTTTGGGGGAGTCATCGGCGGTGCTATCGGCGGACAAGTCGGAGAGGAATGGTGGTCCTGGCAGCGGGCAGACCTGGAAAAAACCACCCCTCAGGCAGGGGCGCAGTCAACTTGAACGACTTTTGGGCAATTAGTCAATAATGCAGGTTAAACTGTTATACTTTAGACGTTCATAATCTGAGATTTATTAAACTTCTGAAATCGTAGAGTCAGCAAGGAATCCAGTTCTTTTTTATGTTTCAGATGGGCATCATTCAGACATTCATAAATAGCTGAAGAAAAGTCAGAAAAGTTCTCATAATATTTACCATATAAACATTTCTTTTTGACAAATTTCCACAGCCTTTCAATTAAATTTAGATTAGGCGAATAAGGCGGTAGATAGAGTAGCTCTATTGACAAAGAAAGAGCCAATTTTTCAACAATTTTACATTTCTGATAGCGGGCATTATCTAATACGAGAGTGATGGGAATCATTAGTCCTAAAGCAGCTATTTTTGACCGGAGTTCACAGACTTGA
>NZ_JAPZQJ010000243.1:0-14672 GCF_027530405.1 Microcystis sp. LE19-41.2A
GTAGTCAGTTACCTAATTTTCAGGGAAAAAGTACCTGAATTTTACCCCCGATCCCTCCAATGGTCGGCACTTTTTGAGGGAAAAAAAGTCTAAAAGCCTTATCCAACAAGGTTTTTAGATTTATTCAGCAAGCCCTAATTATAGTCACTTCAATTAAGATTGAATCGTATCAGACTTATCTGAAATGACTATCCCTTTTGAAGGACTAATCTTCTGCATAAGAAGAGTCCAGGCGAAAAAAAACCAAAAAGTAGCGGAATGTATAGCGCGCCACTACATCTCAGAAAAAACCCCTTACAATAGAGACAAAAGTGATCGGAGATCAATGGGGGTGAACGTCATGTTAGTGATTTTAACCGACGAACACATTCTCGATACGGGTTCTGTCTGTCAGGGCTGTCTTTTAGCCAACCAGCAGGGACAACCCCGGTGGCGAGAGGGTAAACTAGGCTGTGGTCACTCCTTGGGTAAAGGAGGAAGCCAACAGCCCAATCTCTACGAGTGTCAGATGGGCTTTACAATTGCTAATATTGAAGGCTAATCAGACCTTTTAAATGCTCAACTTAGAGTTGAGTTAGGGGGATTTTCTTGGGACTCGGAGGAGAGAATCAAGGCTATTACTAATCCCCAATTCAGCTTAGATACAATGACAATAATGACTGAGGGTTTCGTAGCATCGATCGTAGGCTTTTTGGGCTTGGGTTAAAACAGCGTCGGAAATTTCTATATCTAATTTTCTGGCTTGTTTAATAATTTTACCCGCTTTGATATTCTCGGAAGAATCTCCTATACCGCGGCTGCCAGTGGTTTTTAAAACTCGATATTCTTCAGAAAATCCCGTTTTCGTATCGAGATGACTCTGTAAACTATTAAAAACCAACTGACTTTGGTTTAATACCTGATCGTGGGTGATAAATAAACTCTTTTCTTTGCTGTTAATTAATTGAGCATAACTTTCTAAGGTGGCTAAACGACCGGTATAATAGCCTAGCGCGTGCTGCTCGTTTTGATGGGGTTTAAGATCTAGAATACTAGCTAAAGTGCGCTGCGGTTCTCGTAGTAAAAATATGGTCTTAACCGGATCAGATTGCAAAAAACTATGATCTAAAAACTTCTGATCATGAAGAACTTTATCTAAAATATATTTATGATTCATGTTTAAATCTTTCAACCGCCAGTAAAGTTGAAACATTAAAGTTTTAAAATCCTGTTCACTCTCGTAAACCAGATGAGTTTCGCCAAAACCGATAATTTCAGGATTAGAATTGAGGATATGGGTCAATAAAGACGAACCCGATCGCATATGGCTAAGAATAAATAAAACCTGATAGGGTTGGGGACGAAAGAGAATTTTATAGGGGTCTTTGGGTGTATCAATGCGTACCTGAAAATACTTATAAGTTAAACGATGGGTTAAACCCTGCCAAGATTGGGGTAAGCGATCGAGGGCTATAGTCATAGGTTAATAAGGAATTGTGTCAACTTGTCGCGAAGATTCCCCTATAATGTATCCCATTTAAGACCCAAACAAAAGTGAGGTTTATACAAAATGGGATTGCCAAGTTGTTCGCTCTGGTTTTTTACGGCGCGAACCGATGTCTGGTTTATGATGAACACTATTCCCCATCTAGTCAAAATGAGTCAGTTTCCCTTCGAGGAAAAGGTACTCGCTATTGACACGGCCCCTTTAAGCGGGGAAAAGGTTAATCGCCCCGGACTGGGTACAATGGAGGAGTTAAGAGCCTGTGGTGAAAAATTAGTTAAAGATGGCATAATCGATCGCCTAGTGGATTTTAACTACGATCCCAGCTATCGTCAGCGCATCTATCAAAAGCATTTCGGCAGTCCCCTCCGTTCCACCCATAACTACAAAGGTTATCCGATTTTCGGCTCGATCTTCAAAATCGAGTCCTGTCGCAGCGATTATATGGTCCATTATGACAGTGACATGATGCTCTACCAAGAACCGGATTACAGTTGGATCTGCGAAGGGATCGAGTTAATGGAAACCCATCCAGAAATGATGTTTGTGCGTCCTTTGTCCGGTCCACCGCGGCCCGATGGTACGATTTATTCTCAGCATCCCTGCACGAAAAATCCCGATGGATTCTATCAATTTAAATTTTTTGGTAGTCGTGCCTATCTACTTAATTGTCGTCGCTACGATCGCCTTTTACCGATCACCCCCCTCTGGCGCTCTTATAAAAATACCTTTCTCGATCATTTACCCGATGGTTTAAAAGCTTGGGGGAATATTTTGACTGGCAAAGGAAAACTCGACTCTTGGGAAATTATGGTTTCTCGCTCCCTAGAACAAAGCAACTACTATCGCGCCACTCTCACCAATGCCAAGGGTTGGACTCTGCACCCCAACGAGCGCTCTGCCGCTTTTAGGCAAGCTTGGCCGACTATTATCGAAAAAATCGAAGCGGGTATTTACCCACCGACCCAAGCTGGTTACTATGACCTGATCCCGGAATTATGGTATTAAAAGAGCGTTAGTTCTCTAGATTTGAGGTGAGGTGGTACTTAGGGTCTGCTGAAAAAGTTTTTCCCGGTGGCAGGGTGTGGGGTGTGGGGTTTTACTCATTTTCAGGTGGTCAATTACCTAATTTTCAGGGAAAAAGTCCAGGAATTTTACCCCCGATCACTCCAATGCTAGGCACTTTTTGAGGTCAAAAAAGCCTAAAAACCTTATCCAACAAGCTTTTTAGATTTATTCAGCAAGCCCTACTTAGGGCTTGCTGGTGAAGCGATCGCCGCTTAGATTTCATAGCACCGGCTGTAAGCGCCTGTTGTTTTCGTTAAACGATGTAATATTTTGTGTACACCGCAACTCATTGACGATTGCGTAATGTAGAAAGTGAGTGCGGCGACAATTGTACTTGTCAAACAATGATATAGTACAAGTAAATTGCTAATTATCGGCAGGTAGCGTCTGTCATAGATATAGATTGTGGAGTTAAAATATGTCTAGTATAAACACTGGTATTGAGTGGACTGATAAAACGTGGAATCCAACAACCGGGTGCGATAAAATTAGCACCGGCTGTCTGCATTGTTATGCCGAAGCTATTACACAGCGTTTTCCCAAAAACTTTCCCAATGGATTCAGCTTAACTTTGCATCCAGAAAGATTGGAAGAACCCTTACGTTGGCGCACTCCCAGTCGAGTTTTTGTCAACTCAATGAGTGACCTTTTTCATGATGATGTGCCTCTCGACTTTATCAGACAAGTTTTCTCAGTTATTCATTTAACACCTTGGCATATATATCAGATTCTAACAAAGCGACAAAGCCGTTTAGGTGATTTAGCGTCTAAATTAGATTTTCCAGAAAACATTTGGCTAGGTGTATCTGTCGAGAACCAAAACCACATAGATCGGATTGAATATCTTCGGACAGTTCCTGTTTCAGTGCGTTTCATTTCATGTGAGCCACTTTTAGGACCCCTAGAACTTAATTTAACTGGCATTGATTGGGTTATTGTCGGCGGAGAATCCGGGCAAAAACATCGCCAGATGAAACTTGACTGGGCAAGGGATATCCGCAATCAATGTCAAAATTCAGGGGTAGCATTTTTTTTCAAACAAGTTGGGGGAAGGACACCGAAAGCAGGGGGTAGATTACTTGATGATAAAATCTGGGACGAGATGCCTAATGCCTGGAATCAGCATATCCAAACATGGGGAAGTGTCCCACTTAAATCAGCGAGGCGTTCAGAAAAATTAGAGCTTATTGCTTAACTGGAAATGTAACCTTTAAATCATCCGCAAACGTTCCTTTTCGCCGTTTTTTGTCCTCGGGTGAATGTACTGTGACTTTTCCTTGAGATTCAAGATTGCTAAGGGCAGTTTTGTAATTCTTTTTAATGTACGGTTTTCCCGGATGATGCTGGTCGTAAATCTCTGCCATCGTCATAGTTTTACCTGAAAAATTGTCCAACAACATAGATTCCAGTTGATCAAGAGGACTGGTTAGCTCAAAGAGTAATGGTTGTTGAAGAGTTGCAGGATTATACTCAAAAGATGGTACGCCCTGCGTCTGTTCAGAACTCTCTTTAGCCATTATCTCTTTCATAATTTCATAGCCTTTAGGATGCTTGCTTACAAAAATTAGGTGATGGCTAGTACGATTTCCCATTTCATGTCTGAAACGAAATGGAAGAACATATTTACCCCCCATTTCTTTCAAGGCTTCACAGATATATTCTACAACGGTTAACTCACGCTCTTGTGGAGTAAGTGTAAGTGTTTTCAATCGTTTGCGGAGTTGATCTGCTCCTACTTGTCCGAATAGCGCATTTATGTGTTCTTTGACTGCATCATTATTTAAACCCATGTTGATGCGATTGTAATTGAAGAAGAAGATGCAATCACAACCCCAATCTTTGACGACCGAATTAACAAGTTGAAGAGATAGCCCCTTGTAACCCCAAGGATCAACAAAAAGTAAAGTGGGAACTAATTTCATGCTTTGGAAGGTTTTAACTATGTCCTCTCCAACCTCATATTTTGATATTTGAGGGCGGTATTTTAAATTTTCTATGCCCGGAATTGAATCTATAGCTTGTTGAAGAGAATTAACATTTTCGACATCGGCATCGTTAAAGATCGATACCAGCATATTTCGCATATCTGGATCGGCGATGGCAGTTTCTAGAACCTTTACTGGGGTTGATTTTGAGCCATCTTTATATCGTCCGGCACCAGCAAAAAGGTCAACATAAGCGATTTTCTGGTTTGAAGACGATCCCTTCTTAACTTTTGAAATTATAACTTTTGCCCAAGCCCAGAAATATTTCTCAACAATCCTAGCTTTGATCAAGGACTGTTCTTTTTGCTCATTGAAGAAGGAATTTTTAGTCATAAGCTATATCAATAGTTACGATGCCGAAGGCGCTAGTTAGCAGCAAGTCGCTCTCGTCGGATGCGTTAATCAAATGTAACATACCTTATTTTTGTTTCAATTAGAGAAGACAGGAGATGAAACAACCCAAAAGAAAACCCAACCACCGCGATGGGGAGATTGGGTTTTCTGGTTATGAATTGATTTTAAGGAGCTAAAGCGTTACCGCGCAGGAGAGAACCGATAGTTTTAGCGGTAATCTTCATCTGTACGAGAGGATTAGCGGGAACAACGGTTTTATAGAGATAACTGTCAAAAGTCATCTTCTGTACATCCTTATCGGAACACATTTCCACAAAAGCTTCCCGGGTGGCATCGGTACGGTAGAAAACCCGTTGCAGGATATCTAATACCAGATAGGTCATACCGTATTTCTTGTCCCAACGCTTGAGGTAGAGTTTTAATTCATCTTCGCTGGGAATACGTTGGCCGCCGTTAGTGACTTCGACAATGGTTTCGGCACACATCCGCGCCGATTTAGCGGCGAAATAGATGCCTTCTCCCGAAGACTTGGTAACTGTTCCCGCAGCATCGCCTACGAGGGCCACGCGACCGACTACACGGCGAGGACGGGGATGTTCGGGGATGGGGTGAGCCTCCACGCGGATGATTTCGCCTCCTTCCAGACGACGGGCTGCGCGAGCGCGAATACCAGCTTGTAGGTCTTTAATCATGGCTTTATTGACCTTCATTGTGCCAGTACCGACGGCGACGTGATCGTATTTGGGGAATACCCAAGCGTAGAAGTCGGGGGATACGTCTTTTCCTACATACATTTCGGCCAAGTCTTCGTAGTAGGCCATTTTATCTTGGGGAAGACGGATGCGTTCTTGGAAAGCGATCGCATAGTTGTAATCCCCGGCATCAATAGCTTTAGCAATGCGGGAATTAGCACCGTCGGCACCGATAACCACGTCCACCTTCAGAGATTTCATTTCCCCTTGGGAATTGCCGTGGGAGTGATCGGCGTAGTGTAGGGTATAGGGATCGGTGCTATTGGTGGGAATGTCGAGACCGTAAACGGTTCCGTTGATTAAATGCGCTCCTAATTTATGGGCGCGTTCTCTCATAAAACCGTCGAGGACTTCCCGACGACACATTCCGATATATTCCTCTTGATTATCGAGATTAATATCGACTTCGACGTTAGAGGGGGAGATCATTTTCATTTTTCTCACCCGGCGATCGATAATTTCAGGAGGTAGGTCAAATTCGCTCACCATACAGAGAGGAATCGCTCCACCACAGGGTTTAGCATTATCTAATTTGCGTTCAAATAAATAGGTTTCAATGCCTGCTCTAGCTAATGTTTCTGCCGCCGAAGAACCGGCCGGCCCTGAACCCACAACAGCGACTCTTAACACTCAGGTTTTCTCCTACATACTTACGAGCGAGTACGCTTTGCAGTGTACCACAGGGGTTTAGCCGAAAGGAACGATATCCTCCGATTCTGCCCGATCTTGCAACAGTGCTTAACATCCTCTGTTACAAAAGTTTATTTTACTGCCCCTAGATGTTTTTTAATCGATGTGTTGTATTGTCTTACACCCCTCTCCCAAATTGGAAAAGGGGATAGGTGGGAAGATTGTTAAGCTCTTGCTTTCAACCAATCAGTAATAGCGGGGGGTAAATCCCGTTGCACTTTGCCACTGACATACATTCCGATATGTCCGACCGGGAAAGCACAAGCGGTATAGTCAGAAGTACCGATATAATTCCCTAAAGCGAGGGAAGAAGCGGGAGGGACAAGGTGATCTTTATCCGCATAAAGATTGAGAATTGGCATGGTCAGATTGTGTAAATCTACCCGTTTATCTCCTAAGATCACTTCCCCTTTAATCAGTTTATTTTGCTGATAGAAATCCTTGAGAAACTGTCGATAGGATTCTCCCGCTTGGTCGGGACTATCAAAAATCCATTTTTCCATACGCAGAAAATTAACTAATTTTGATTCGTCTTCCATGATGTCAGGAAAATCAAGGTATTTCTGATAACCTAACTGTAAAGGTTTCAATTCCAGAAACTCTAAGTTGAGAAAATCTCCCGGAATATTGCCCATAGCATCTACCATTAAATCGATGTCTAATGCTTCGGCTCCCAAGGAACATCCCCCGCGCATATTTAAGAGGGTCTCGGTTTGATAAAAGTCCACCGGTGTCACCATTGTCACCAGATTTTTTACCTTATCGGGATAGAGGGAACTATAGCATAAACTAAAGGTTCCTCCCTGACAGATTCCTAACAGATTAATCTTGTCGAGATGATGACTTTGACGAATAAAATCGACGCAATTATTGACATAACCATTGATATAATCATCAAGGGTTAACCAGCGCTCGCTTCTGGTGGGATAGCCCCAATCAATTAAGTAGATATCTAAGCCTAATTTCAGCAGATTGGCCACTAAAGAACGCCCTTCCTGTAAATCTACCATGTAGGGACGATTGACCAAAGCATAAACCATCAGCAAGGGGATCTCGAAGGGTTTTTCGACCACGGGTTTAAAGTGGTAGAGAATGATTTTATCTTCCCGATAAACTGCTTCTTTTTCCGAGACTCCACACTGAATATCTTCTTCTTTAACTCGTTTGAGATTGTCTAAACCTTTGAGATTTTTCTGAGTTAATTCTAGATAATCTTGGGTAAAATCTTCCAGTTTCACTTGCGTCAAAAATGGCCACATAATTTAATTCTCCTAGGGAAGTGGGGAAGTGGGGAAGTGGGGAAGTGGGGAAGTGGGGAAGTGGGGGAATTTCAACTAAAACCCCTAAAACCCCAACACCCTATCACCCTATCACCCTATCTCCTGAATCCTGAATCCTGACTCCTGACTCCTGATAGCTTACCTGATTGTCAAGCACAATTAACTAATTGTTACTTTCTACTGCTTTTTTTTCTCCTAAAGTTTTTTTGAGACTTTTTACCTCTTTGCGTAATTCATAGATAGTCCGATGAATTTCATCGACTTCGCTGCGGGTAGGCAGATTCATTGATCGCAGGTAAATTTCCATTAAATCCTGCTGTTTGAGGCGATAATCATTGAGGGAATTAATAAATTTTCCCCGTACTTTTAGGTTTTCTGGTTGACAAAAAGCCTTTTCAAAAATATCATCGGCGACTACACTCCACACATCTTGAAATTCTCGCCAATTCTTGACAGGTTGACCTTTTTGTGCTAGGAAAACTAATTTTTTAGTTAAAGCTTCAAAGGATTTAACTTGAATATCAGCCAGCACAATTTGATAGTTAATACTAGCTTGATAAAGAACGCGCCAAGTTTCAAAACTATCGAGTAATTTGCGGTTAAATTCTCGGGGCAATCCCAATAAAGGCATCTGTAACCATTGGCCAAAAGTTTCATCATAAAACTTCTGCCAGTAGATATTATTGAGTTCGATCAAAGAAGAAGTGTTACCTAACCAAGCTTTGGTTATTGTGTCATTTGACAGGACGAAAGGATCGAACCATAAATGATTGATACTTTGCAATTGTTGCAGGTAAATTGTCCATAGTTGACTGACATCTTGACTACTTTGGGAAGTGGTGGTAGTAAAACTATTCAGTTGACCGCGCATCTGTTGGGTATAATTATTTAAAATTGTTTGCCAGTCTTCTCCTGTTTGCATTTTTGGGAAGATACTTTCCCAAGCTTCCATCGATAATTTTAGGAATTTGATCAATAAATCCCGATTATCAAAATAGCGCTGGGTTGCCTCTTGCAATTCTGGTTTAATATTGCCCATGGCAGGGGGTATCGCCCCCATCATATCAAACCAACTTGACCACATTTTTGCCCCAGTTTCTGTCCAAAGATTGACGTAATCGGCGGCCATCTCACTCCAAGCTTGTGTCGGTTTATCCATTATTTTTGCCCTTTTCCTTTAACTCTAATTTCTCTAGTTTACTAACCCACCCTACACCCGATAACTGATAAGTAGTCGTGTAAAATTAATTTCCTAGTCGAGACTCCGAGACAGAAGACAGATAACTGATAACTTACCCACTGATAACTGATTAAGCACAATTATTTGTAGGATGGGTTAGCGGTAGCGTAACATAATCGGGCGTTGGGTTTCATGCTTCAACCCAACCTACGTTCATCTTATATTTAATTCCATCCACCTACTTAACTTACCCACTGATAACTGATAACTGATAACTGATAACTGATTAGGTGTGATGGGCCCCATTAACTCTGAGGACTTCTCCAGAGACATAACTGCTGGCAACAGGAGAGAGTAAATAAGCAGTTGCCCAGGCGATATCTGCGGGTTCACCGAAGCGACGACAGGGAATTTCGGCGGTGATTTTATCGCGAACTTTATCGGGAATCGCTAAAGTCATTTCCGTGTTAATAAACCCCGGTGCGATCGCATTGGCGCGAATATTATAACGGGCAGCTTCTCGCGCTAGGGATTTGACTAAACCGATAACTGCCGCTTTTGTGGCCGCGTAATTAGTTTGGCCGGCATTACCGCGATCACCGGAAATAGAACTAATACAAACGATCGATCCCGCTTGTCGTTCATACATTCCCTCAATAAACGGTTTAATCGTGTGATTAACCCCTTTTAGGTTGACATTAATCACTAAATCCCAATCTAGCGGCGTTAATTTAGGGAAAAAGTTATCTCTGGTAATCCCCGCGTTAGCGACGATGCCGTAAACCGGTCCCAATTCCGCTTCAATTTGTTGAGCTGCCGCTTCCATAGATTCCAACTTAGTCACGTCGGCGACAATGCCTAAACCCTGGGGATTATCCGTGGCTAAATCCGTGTAAGCCACCTTAGCCCCCAAATCTATCAAAAGAGAGACAATAGCCGCCCCAATGCCTCGATTTCCGCCCGTAACGACGATAACTTTTTCCTCTAGTCCCAGAGATACCATAGCTTTTTCCTCCTAAACTCTTTCAATTGCGATCGCTGTTCCGCCACCGGTCCCATGACAGATGGCCCCCATACCGAGGGTTTTATCCTGTACTTTCAACGCGTTAATTAACGTCACCAGAATCCGCGCGCCGGAAGCGCCGATAGGATGACCCAAGGCGATCGCACCACCGTGAACGTTTTGTTTTTCCCTCGCTAACCCCAGATCCATCTCAAAAAGCAGATTATTTAAGGCAAAAGCTTCGTTATTTTCCACTAAATCGAAATCTTCGATCGTTTTATCTAGGGATGCCAGTAATTTTTTCACCGCGAGGACGGGGAACTCTGGGAAGCGATCGGTTTTTCCAGCACCCACAGCACCGCCAAGGATTTTGGCAATTGGTTTTAAACCGTACTGATCCACAGCTTTTTGACTGGCTAAAAGGATAGCGGCAGCCCCATCGGAAATCTGACTACTATTCCCCGCAGTTAAAACTCCCGACGGATTAAAAGCCGGCCGCAGTTTTCCTAACCCTTCTGGGGTACTATCGGAACGAATACCCTCATCTTGAGCAATAATTGTGGAACCTTTCTTAGATTTAAGCTCAATTGGCACGATTTCACCATTAAACCAGCCTTTTTCTGTGGCTGTGGCCGCTCTTTGGTGGGATAAAGCGGCAATTTCATCTAATGCTTGCCGAGAAACCCCGCGATCGAGACAGAGGCGATCGACTTGGGAACCCATGCCCTCAGTCGTGGTAGCATCGGTTAGGCCATCGTGGAGTAATAAATCCGTTAATTGTTCTGGCGCACCCATGAGGAATTTATAACCCCACCGGGCCCGATGGGAGAGAAAAAAGCCAGTTTGGGACATGGATTCGATGCCACCGGCGAGGATGAGATCCGCTTCTCCAGCGCGAATTGAGGTAGCGGCGTTACTAACGGCAATCATTCCCGAAGAACAAACCATATCCACCCGATATCCGTCCACGCTTACGGGAATTCCTGCTTTAATCGCCGCTTGTCGGGGAATTAACTGACCATGACCCGATCCCAAAACATTGCCGAAAATGTACAAATCTAGGGCTTCTGGGGGCAAATTAGCGATTTCTAGGGCAGATTTCATCACTGTTGCCCCTAAATCGGCCGGGGATAATCCCATCAATCCCCCACCAAAACGACCAATTGGAGTCCGGACTGCGGCCACGATATAAACTTCTTGCATAGACTTCTCTCTATTGGGAAGCGAAGATAATAGATAGAATTTGCTTAAGAATATCGAGTCCGAAAAGATCAAAATCCCAATTGACTGTCATTGGTTAAAAGTTCCTGGCCCCGATGTCTTGAGTTTTTGTCTATCTACCCTCGATTTTGCAACAGAATTTCTGTGTAAGAAGATATATTCATTAGAATTTAACTTTTCTGGCAGCAATCCCGTTTTTTTATGGATTTAGTCAAGCGCTTGGTTTTTATCGGTGGTGGTCATAGTCATGCGATCGCCCTTCGTCTTTGGGGGCAATCACCCCTAAAAAACGTTCAATTAACTTTAATTAGCGATGTCACCCATACCCCCTATTCGGGAATGTTACCCGGCCACATCGCCGGTTTTTATGATTTTGCTGAGACTCATATCGATTTACCTTCTCTAGCTAGGTATTCTCAAGCGCAATTCTGTTTAGACAAGGCTAATTCCATAGATACGGAAAAATGTCAAGTAATTTGTAATAATTCTTTACAGATTCCCTTTGATTATCTCTCGATCGATATCGGCAGCATCCCGGCAGTAGATAATGTTATCGGCGCTCAAGAGTACGCTATTCCCGCCAAACCGGTGCCGATTTTTCGGGAAGGATGGCAAGAAATCCTGAAAAAAGCGGTTACTAACCCCAATAATCCTCTCAATATCGTCATTGTTGGTGGTGGCGCGGGCGGGGTCGAATTAGCTTTAAATATGCAGTCCCGTTTGGCCAAAATTCTCAACTCTAGCAGTAATTTGAATTTATCTCTAATTCATCGAGGAAAAAAACTACTACCAGCCCATAATAATTGGGTCGGCCAACGTTTAGAGAATATTTTTAAACAAAGGGGAATTAGATTATATTTATCAACGGATGTGACGGCAGTGCAAGCAGATCGGATTATCTGTTCATCGGGTTTAGTTTTACCCATGGATTATACAATTTGGGTAACGACTGCCTCGGCCCCTAGTTGGATAAAAGCGTCAGGATTACTGACAGATGAAAAAGGGTTTATTTTAGTGAATAATTATCTGCAATCTCTTTCCCATCCCCATATTTTTGCCGTGGGAGATATTGCCACGATTCCAGATTATCCCCGTCCGAAAGCAGGAGTTTTTGCCGTCCGACAAGGAAAACCACTGTTCGATAATTTAGCAAGAATTCTGCAAAATCAGCCCCTAAAACCCTATTTTCCCCAGAAAAATTATCTGAGTTTAATTGGGACAGGAGACCAAAAAGCGATCGCATCTTGGGGCGGTTTCGCATGGCAATCACCGTTATTATGGTTATGGAAAGATCGGATCGATCGAGCTTTTATGAAACAGTTTGAACAGAAATGATGAGTTGCTTTGTCATCGGATTGAATGGCAGGTTAAGTCGGTTGGGAGGTGTGAGAAGCATGACTTAAAGTTGTTGTCTAAATGTCCAAATCGTGAGAAAAAGTTTAAGATTGCTGCTTTGTGGGAGTTTGAAGAATTTGAAGGCGCAGTTTGCGATCGCTGTTTTCTCTCTTTTGCTGAGATGAGAAACTGCAAACATCGAAAGAATCTTAAAAAATTTGGCTCTAAGGGAAAAATAAATAGCAATATAGCTCTAATATAAATTTAGAGCCAAGAGGATATTTATGTTTAATTTTAACATAGAAGACTATTTAACGGATACAAAATTAATTAGAATGTCGATTTCCTATGCAATGTATAGTAGGCTTAATGACGATCAATTTTGTAATTTTTTTGAACTAAGTATCAATTGTAAAAATCAAAATAAAATCAACCTTTTAGTTGAATATATTAAAAATATCTACTCTTTAAAACAACCTTATATACCAGATGAGTCATTTAAAATAAGGAAGTAAAGCGATAAATCAACAAAATGCTATGGTCATCAATCTCAATATCCCACCCTCCCAACCATCAGCTAATCTAAAGGTAAAAATACTGATAGAAACCCTTAAAAATGGTCAATATGCTGTATCTATCGCTGAATTGCCTCATTTTCGAGTCCAAGCACCCACCAAAGAAGAAGCCATTTCCCAACTACAAACAACCTTTATCGAACAAATTAGCCAAATTGAAACGATATCATGGACAACACCCCTAGATAACCCCTCACCCAATTGGCGAGAATTTGCAGGTATCTTTGAAAATGACGCAGATTTTCAAGAAATCATGGATACACTTCAAGCAGAACGTACTTTAGATGATGACAGTGAAGTAGATCCCTCATATTATCTGTAGAGGATAAAGATTTGTGTCTCAATATATTCTCGATACTGACCATATTTCCCTAATTCTTGGCAATCATCCCCAAGTTATTGCTAATGCGTCCCGTCATTCCATTTCCGTTACAATCATTACTGTTCAGGAACTTTTCAGTGGAAGGAACCACAGAGACACAGAGGACACAAAGATCGATCGCTACTATATAAGTTAAACTTAAGTAGGGAGGCACAATTATTTGTAGGATGGGTTAGCGGTAGCGTAACCCATGCGGGCGTTGGGTTTCATGCTTCAACCCAACCTACGTTTATCTTATATTTAATTCCACCCACCCACTTATTACACAAAGTCGAGAAGAGCCCTTTTTAAGTTTCTTCTCTTTTTGTTAATGAAAGATGTGACCAATGGATGCCCTAAAAGGGGCGAGGTTTTAAACCCAAAATTCTGATAAAGTAAAAATCGTCCCGATACCTTGACTGGTTAAGGGAGAGAACGTCAATAGCTTGTTAAATAGTACATATAAACCAATGCCACGTCTTCGCTCGATTATTTCCCTAGTTTTAGTCCTAGTTACTACCCTGCTGGTTAGTTGCAGTGGTCCCCAAGCAACTATCCCCACCGTTTACAGTCCCCAAAAAATCGAACAGTTACAGGTTTACATCCAACCCATAGAAGGATTTCGCCAAAAAATGAGCGTTTTGCAAGACCTCATCGCTGACAAAAATTGGGTAGATACTCGCACCTATATCCACGGTCCTTTGGGGCAATTGCGTCAGGAAATGGTAGGATTATCCCGTAATTTACTGCCCAAAGACCAAGAAAAAGCCAAGCAGTTAGCGAAAAATCTTTTCGTTCACTTTGAACGTATCGATGCGGCAGCCAAAGAAAAAGATGCTAGTCTTGCTGCTAATCAATTCCAAGAAGCATTAAAAGACTTCGATGCTTTCTTAAATATTGTTCCTAGTTAGTTTTTATCAGTGTTCAGTTATCAGTGATCAGTTATCAGTGATCAGTTATCAGCTTTTTTAAAAAATCTCTGGCTTTTTGCCTAGAGATTGTTGTCAGAGAGAAGCACACAAAAACTTTTTTTCTTATTTATAGCAGCAAATTTTAACCCCCCGCAAGGGCAAGGATGATATTAGTTAAACTGATCAAGCTTGCACTCAAATCATCAAACCCTGATGCTGAAAAACCTTCCAGAAAAAATTTTTCTTTTAGGGTAGGGGGTAGGGGTAAATTTTCCTTCAGGTTCGGGTTTATTGAGGAGTAGGGACAAGAAACAATGTCCTCAAAAACACAGTTAAGTACCTAAGCAAAATTAATTACACATCTAAGCTCTCAGCCGTCAGCCTTTTGCTGATGTGAGTAAACAGTGAACTGAAAACTCAAATCCGATCCCTGATAGCTGTCTCGGAGTCTCGGAGTCTCGGAGTCTCGGAGTC
>NZ_JAPZQJ010000046.1:0-13211 GCF_027530405.1 Microcystis sp. LE19-41.2A
ATTGCCTGAGATAATTTCGGGTTTTTGACCATATTCTTAACGGCTAAATTCTCAACCACAATCGTTTGGTTTTCACGAACTAATTGAGTGGTTAGCTTATGTAAATGGTCTTTTCTGCTATCGGTGATTTGAGCGTGAATCCTAGCTACTTTGATTCTTGCTTTTTCCAGATTTTTTGACCCTTTCTGTTTTCTAGACAGATTTTTTTGCGCTTTTCGCAGTCTCCGATAATGTTTCTTAAAATGCTTAGGATTAGATACCTTGTCTCCATCGCTGGTAATTACTAGGCTACTAATTCCTAAGTCAATTCCGATGGCTTTATCTGTTACTGGTAATGGCTTAATCGTTGGGTCATCAAATCTAATTGAAATATGCCAACGTCCAGAAGGATGCAATCTGACTGTTACTGTACTTGGGTCACAAGCTTCTGGTATTTGTCTTGACCATCGAATAGGTAAAGGTTCTGTGCATTTAGCTAAATAGACTTGTCTGTCTTTAAATTTAAAGGCTGATTTGGTAAATTCGGCACTTCCTCCCTGATGTTTTTTCTTAAAGTTAGGATACTTAGTCCGACCAGCAAAGAAATTAGTAAAAGCTGTTTGTAAATGTCTTAACCCTTGTTGTAAGGGTACACAGCTTACTTCATTGAGAAAGTTTAATTCTTCTTGCTTTTTCCAATCAGTTAGCATTGAAGAAGTTTGAGCGTAGCCTACTCTTTCTTGCTTTTCGTACCAAGCTTGTGTTCGTTCGTGGAGAGCTTTATTGTAAACCAATCTTACACATCCCAAAGTGCGC
This sequence comes from Microcystis sp. LE19-41.2A, assembly GCF_027530405.1. NCBI lineage: Bacteria > Bacillati > Cyanobacteriota > Cyanophyceae > Chroococcales > Microcystaceae > Microcystis > Microcystis sp. LE19-41.2A. The sequence goes on from NZ_JAPZQJ010000046.1 coordinate 796, forward strand.
CGCAATAGCGACTCTTGTTCGGGTGTCGGGTAAAATCGGTAAGAATAGGCTTTTTCCATGTCTCATATTTTAGCATATATTTCGTAAACGATGCTCATATTTAACAGCAAAGCCAACCTAAAACGGCGGGGTTTCAGACCCAAATTTTCGATGAGAATACGGCGATCGTGCTGAAGAATTTATTAGCGAAATTACACGATCGAGGTTATCAGGTGGTGACTCTCAGCCAATTAGTTGATCACAAACGTTAAGTAGGGTTTGCGGCAAAAAGTTTTTCCTGGGGGCAGGGTGTAGGGTGTGGGGTGTGGGGTGTGGGGTTTTACCGATTTTGAGGGGGTCAATTACCTAATTTTCAGGGAAAAAGTCCCTGAATTTCCCCCTGATCACTCCCATATCTGGTACTTTTTGAGGGGAAAAAAGTCCAAAAGTCTTATCCAACAAGGTTTTTAGATTTATTCAGCCAGCCCTATTTAGGGATTTTAGGCAATTTTATGCTTATTTTTCTCATTTTTGCCCTCTCAAAAATTAATTATGCAAGAACTCTATTAAATCTGGTTATAGCAATTCCCATAGTTGTGAGGTACAGAGTCTTAGGTTTTGAGGAGTCAGGAGTCAGGAGTTAAGATTTTGGTGTACCTCATGAGATTGGGAAACGCTATATTAAAAACTGATTATTTATTCTCCCTATTGCTTTTTGCCTCTTGCCTTTTGCCTAAAACCCATAACTTTTGTACCTCACTAGACTGAAAAACGCTATAGTATAAGCTCTTGTGCAAAAACAAAGGAGTTGAGCGGAAACACTCAACTCCTTTGTTTTTTATGCTTGATTCTATCTATAAAGTGTTATTGTGACTGCCAAAAACTTGCGCTTTTAGTGCATCAATTTCGGCTAATAACTCGCGACGATTTTCATCTTTGAGCAGATAGCGCCAGACAAACCAACCAGTGTAAACGATCCCAACTAATTGTAGGATAGGAGCAAGGAGGGGAATATCATCGATCGCATCTAAAACCGCTAGGGTAACTTTCACGGTGACAAAACTGGCTAAAATTGCCCCCAGAACGATTAAAGGTTTTTTGTATCCAGAGAAGAAACTACCGATATAATCGGGGACGTTAGCCAGATAGGACATCACCGAATCCCAAACTGGTTCTACATATTCAGACCAAATCTGTTCGGTGCTGCTGCTGGGTTTGCTCAGAGACCCGGGTAAATCCGTTCTAATCGGATTTTGGGTCTCGGTGGGTTGCATTGATTCCATATTAACTGATCCTCATCATAAAGGTTAGACAGTGCGCGAATACGACCAACGGGGGTCAATTTTAACAGACTGAATAGACTAACTCGCTGTTGCCCATATTATCGGATAATTGCGATACTAGGCGGAAAGTTGCTCAACAACTATTAAGAATCAAGGATTTAGCTTCTCAATTTTATCGTCAGTCTGACCGCAATTCTCTATTCTAACAGCAGGTAGCGATCGGAGTTGAGGAATCAGGGGGTGTCAGTTGGGTGCTAGGGATTGGTTGTTAGGATTACCAGATAAGATAATTAAATGCAGACTAAATATCTTCGAGATGCGTTCTATGGACTCAACAGTTAGCTTGCTTACCCGCATTACTCAAACACCCGGCCAGTGTGGTGGTCGTCCTTGTATTCGGGGGATGCGAATTCGAGTAACGGATATTTTGGAAATGTTAGCGGAGAATGTGAGCATAACTGAAATTCTAGAAGACTTTCCCGATTTGGAACTCGCAGATATCCAAGCTTGTTTACTTTTTGCAGCACGGTGTACGGATTTTCCTAAACTAACGGCATGAAAATTTGGATTGATGCTCAACTACCCCCAACTCTAGCAAGCTGGTTATCAGCGACCTTTGATTTAGAAGCATCGTCCCTGCGAGACTTATCCCTTCGAGATGCTCAAGATATCGAGATCTTTGCAGCAGCGCGAGCGGAAAATGCCGTGATTATGACCAAAGATAGTGACTTTATTGATTTGGTTTGTCGTCTGGGAACACCTCCTCAAATTTTATGGTTAACCTGTGGTAATGTCACAAATCAGAATCTGCGGCGATTACTGACAGCTACTTTACCCGATGCGTTGAAACAACTAGAGCAAGGAACAATAATTGTAGAGATTAGCAATACTCCTTAAGGTCTTTCCCTATTCGTGGATAAGTTGCATGGGTGCGGTGCGAGGATCGATGATTTTCTGACCTAAACCCGAAAATTTGACCGCTAGATTCATTTTTTTACCCTCACCAAGGATATGGGTCACTTCTCCTTCTCCAAAAGTAGAGTGTAACACTCGATCGCCTACCTGCCATTTTCTTTGATCGGAGACAGTTTTTTCCATGGCAACCACTTTTGGGGTCTTTTTCGGTTTCAGGTTGCTTGTGAGCAATTCTGGGGGCAATTCCTGCAAAAATTGGGAAGCTACCTTCATCTCTTTATTCCCCCAGACATATCTTTCTTTTGCGTAGGTTAAAAATAATTGTTCCTTGGCCCGAGTCACACCCACATAACACAAACGGCGTTCTTCCTCAAGAGCAATGGGATCGTTTAAACTACGATTATGGGGAAAAATGCCCTGTTCTAAACCGACTAAAAAGACGATAGGAAACTCTAAACCTTTGGCGGAATGAAGGGTCATTAACGAGACTTTTTCTTGACCTTCCTGAAGATTATCTAAATCCGAGGCTAAACTAGCACTAGCGAGAAATTCCTGGAGATTGGTTTCTTCGTTTTCTTCTTGGAATTGTACGACGGCGCTATACAATTCTTGAATATTCTCAATGCGGGTATCAGCTTCCTCGGTTCCCTGCTGTTTTAACTCATCGATATATCCCGAATCTTCCATGATTTGGTCTAGGATTTCACTAGCGGATAAATCGGTGATTTTTTCTTGCAGGTTTTGGATAATTTTAGCTAACTTATTGATGCTTTTAGTCGCACGACCGGCGAGAGTATTAACGGAAGTTTCATCGCTGATAATTTCCCATAAAGGTACTCCTAATTCTTGGGCAGCTTTGAGCAAATTATCGATTGTGGTTTTACCGATACCGCGCCGGGGAGTGTTAATAATTCTCAGTAAACTAACGGTATCAGCAGGATTGGCAATCACTCGTAAATAAGCGATCGCATCTTTAATCTCCTGTCGATCATAAAATTTAAATCCCCCGACAATATTATAGGGGATATTATTGCGAATTAACCCATCTTCAAAGGGGCGAGATTGGGCATTAATTCGGTAGAGAATGGCAAAACTACCCCAATTTAATTCGGGGTTTTCTTGAGTAAATTCTCGAATTTTATCGATAACAAAAGCTGCTTCTTCCTGTTCATCTCTGGCTTTAAAAACATAAATACTCTCGCCTCCTTCTCTGGTGGGAACAAGGACTTTATCGATTCTTTGACTATTCTTTTCAATTAACTTATTTGCCGCTTGCAGAATATTTTCCCGTGAACGATAGTTTTCCTGTAGTTTCACCATCGTGCGAGTATCATCATCGAGTAAACCATCGCCAAAGTCCGCTTGAAAATTGAGCAGAATAGTAAAATCTGCCATCCGAAAACTATAGATAGATTGGTCGGCATCACCCACCACAAAAATCGATCGATCCGTCCAATTCCACTCACTTTTTTTCGTTTCACCATTGGTGGACAAAAGCCGAATTAACTCGTACTGAATCCGGTTAGTGTCTTGGTATTCATCGACTAAAATATGCTTAAATTGCGTATGCCAATAACCGAGAATAGATTCATTTTGCTGAAAAAGACGGACTGGAACCAGTATTAAATCATCAAAATCTAGGGCATTATTTTGGGCCAATTGCATCTGATAAGCCTGATAAACCTCAGAAATGACCTTTCCCCGAAAATGAGGGTTTTCTCTGGCGTAATCCGTGGGAGTTAAACCTAAATTTTTGGCATTACTAATCGCATAACGTAGATTGCGAGCATCAAATTTTTTATCATCTAAATTCATCTGTTTAGTGACGATATTTTTCACCAAACTCTGGGCATCCGATTCATCCATAATTGAGAAATTCCTTTGCCAACTATGACCATATTCATCCTGATATTTATTAATGTCATAGCGCAAAATCCGACCGCAAAGACTGTGAAAAGTCCCAATCCAGAGTTTTTTAGTATAATTCCGATAAATTTGAGAAAAGAGTTTTTTCTGTTCGTATTCTTCTAAAAGTTCTAATCTTTGACCGTATTTTTCCTGTGCTTTTTGTTGAGCAAAAGTTTTTTCAATTCTCGTTTTCATTTCCCGGGCCGCCTTATTGGTAAAAGTGACTGCGAGAATATTTTCCGGCTCGACCCCGTGATGACGGATCAAATGGGCGATACGATAGGTTAAAGCGCTAGTTTTTCCCGATCCTGCTCCAGCAACCACCAACAAAGGGCCGCAAAAATGCTCAACAGCAAGGCGCTGGGAAGGATTGAGTTGTTCTAAATAATCGGCTGTGACTGTCATAATTTTTCAATATAGCTCTGCGACCGCTATTACTCAGGCTACATCATCGAGACGGGTATCGGGCATTAGTCAACCCCTTCAAGAGATAAAAATTTTTTGGGCTAGTTTCTTTCAAATCGTTCAAGATTCTAAGTTGTCATCTACAATGGAATTAGCGGAGACGAAAGTTTCCGTTCACTCCTCACACCACACTCCGTCCGAACAATGTTCGGGCGGTTTCTTATTGAAAATACTGGATCTCTACAAATTCCCTGTTACACTGTATGATCAAAGATTTCTTGGAATCTTTTTTGCGTTCAAATGTACTACTATGTGAGGGACATCACTTGTCTAAACGTTATTTGTTCACCTCCGAATCGGTTACAGAGGGACATCCCGATAAAATTTGTGACCAGATTTCTGATACTATTCTCGATGCTCTGTTATCCCAAGATGACCACAGTCGTGTAGCGGCTGAAGTGGTTGTCAATACAGGGTTAGTCTTGATTACTGGTGAAATCACCTCGAAAGCACAGGTTCATTTCGTCGATTTAGTTCGCAAGAAAATCGCTGAAATCGGCTATATCAACGCCGATAACGGCTTTTCCTCGAATAGTTGCACCGTTTTAGTCGCTTTAGACGAACAATCTCCCGATATTTCCCAGGGTGTCACGGCTGCTCAGGAAAATCGCGAACTTCTCAGCAATGATGAACTCGATAAAATTGGTGCGGGAGACCAGGGTATTGTCTTCGGTTTCGCTTGCAATGAAACCCCGGAATTTATGCCCTTACCGATTAGTTTAGCCCACCGCATCGCTCGCCGTTTAGCGGCAGTCAGAAAAACGGGTGAACTGTCCTATCTGCGTCCCGACGGTAAAACGCAAGTATCGGTCATTTATGAAGATGGTCGTCCCGTGGGTATCGATACTATCCTTGTTTCTACCCAACACGATGCTACTATCGGCGATATCACCGATAATGATCTCGTCCAACAAAAGATTAAAAGTGATCTCTGGGAAGCGGTAGTACAACCGGTCTTCAGCGATTTAGAGATTAAACCCGATGCCAATACCCGTTATCTGGTTAATCCCACCGGAAAATTCGTCATTGGTGGACCCCAAGGCGACGCGGGATTAACGGGACGGAAAATTATCGTCGATACCTACGGTGGCTATTCTCGTCACGGTGGCGGCGCTTTCTCCGGCAAGGATCCTACCAAAGTCGATCGCTCCGCGGCCTATGCTTGCCGTTATGTGGCCAAAAATATCGTCGCTGCTGGTTTGGCCGATAAGTGCGAGATTCAAGTGGGTTATGCGATTGGGGTAGCTCGTCCGGTGAGTCTCTTCGTGGAAACCTTTGGCACTGGCAAAGTCGCTGATGATGTGATTCTGGACTTAATCAATAAATACTTTGAACTCCGTCCGGCCGGTATTATCCAAACCTTTAACCTGCGCGGTTTACCCAGTGAAAGAGGCGAGCGTTTTTACCAAGATGTGGCCGCTTATGGTCATTTTGGTCGCAATGATCTCGATTTACCCTGGGAACAAACCGATAAAGCCGCTATCCTCAAAGAAGCTTTGACTTCTGCGGTAGTATAGGGTTAAAAATTAACTGCAATTTTTGATTCAGGAATAGAGTTTCAGGCTCTATTCCTTTTTTATACTAAATCCGTTGAGTATAGGCTACATAGGGTTTGCGGCAAAAAGTTTTTCCTGGGGGCAGGGTGTAGGGTGTGGGGTGTGGGGTGTAGGGTTTTACCGATTTTGAGGGGGTCAATTACCTAATTTTCAGGGAAAAAGTCCAGGAATTTTTCCCCCGATCACTCCCAGATCCATTACTTTTTGATGGCCAAAAGGTCTAAAAGTTTTACCCAACAAGGTTTTTAGATTTATTCAGCAAACCCTACATATCAGGACAGGCAATAGGCAATAGGAGCAATAGATAATCAGTTTTTAATAACCGGATTTGGTATAACTATTCTCAATTATCACTCTAAACAGGATTTAGTCTGACAAGTCTCTGGTAAATGGCGATCGCTGAGAGACGAAAATCTTCTTAATGCTGGCAAAATTCTCCCTTGCAAGCGAGATGTCGCCAGCTATCTACGAATTAATTGCACCCAGCTACTGGGAACAGAAAAAGCTATATTTATAAGTAAATCGAATCTGTCTTTCTGTTTAAAGACCCATGGATAACAAAGTTCTCGACGTTCACCATCTCACCGTTGAATTTTCTAATCAGAAAAGAACAACAGTCGCCGTTAATAACATTAGTTTTAGCTTGCAGAAAGGTCAAGTTCTCGGTTGTGTGGGGGAGTCGGGTTCAGGAAAATCCGTCACCTCCCTCGCACTCATGGGATTGGTTCCTTCTCCTGGAAAAATTACCGGGGGAGAAATTTGCTTTCGTCCGGCAAAAGGTCAGTCAATGCAAGCAGTAGATTTATTATCTATTCCCCCAGAAGAATTGCGTTATTATCGCGGGGGAGAAATGGCGATGATTTTCCAAGAACCAATGAGTTCTCTTAATCCAGTTTATAACATCGAGTTTCAACTCACCGAAGCAATTTTACTGCATCAAAAAGTCACCACTGAACAGGCAAAAAATCAAGCCATCTCTCTACTGCAAGAAGTGCGCTTATTACCCAGTGATGAACAGTTGGAGGAGCAGTATATAGAAACTTTTACCTTAGAAAATAAGGGTCATGTCAGGGAAAAAATTAGAACTTATATTCAGGAACAAAAAGAAGCAATTCTCAAGCGTTATCCCCACGAATTATCGGGGGGACAATTACAAAGGGTAATGATTGCCATGGCGATTTCTTGTAATCCTACCCTATTAATTGCCGATGAACCAACCACCGCTTTAGATGTGACTGTCCAAGCAGAAATATTAAGATTATTACGAGATTTGTGTAAAAGCGATCGAGAAATGTCAATGGTTTTTATCTCCCACGATTTAGGAGTTATTAACGAAATTGCCGATCAAATTGTCGTGATGTATCAAGGAGAAATTGTCGAACAAGGACCGAAAGAAGAAGTATTAAATTCTCCCCAACATCCCTACACAAAAGGTTTACTTGCCTGTCGTCCTCGCTTAAACTCTCGTCCGGAAAAATTGCCCACCGTCAGCGATTTTTTACGAGTGGAAAAAGACTCTCAAGGTAAGATTATTGACTTACAGGAAATTACTCCACCAGCAGTTAAATTTATTACTCTCCAGGAGGAAGAAAGCAGAATTGAAGGTTTACAAGATCACGAGAATATTTTATCGGTAGAAAATTTATCGGTTAGATTTCCAGTTAAGGGAGTTTTCGGGCAAGTAAAGACCTTTTTTAATGCCGTAGATCAGGTCAGTTTTGCCGTTAAACGGGGGGAAACCCTGGGTTTAGTCGGTGAATCGGGATGCGGAAAATCTACCTTAGCAAGGACAATTCTGCGCTTAATTCCTGCCACTTCTGGAGATATCTATTTCCGAGGAGAAAATCTCGCTAAATTAAACCCCAGCGATCCAAAATTAAGACTACTGCGACGGGAATTACAGATAGTTTTTCAGAATCCCTACAACTCCCTGAATCCCCGTTTATCCATCGGTAAAGCAATTTTAGAACCGATGGTTATTCATCATACCGGCGGCAATTCCCAAAAGCGACGGCAACGAGTAGAATATTTATTAGAACGAGTTAAACTTGATCCTACTTGGTTTGATCGCTATCCCCATCAATTATCAGGAGGACAACGACAAAGGGTGTGTATTGCTCGCGCTTTAGCCTTAAATCCTCAGTTTATTATCTGTGATGAATCTGTCTCTGCTTTAGATGTTTCCGTGCAAGCGGGAGTCTTAAATTTACTCAAAGAATTACAGCAGGAATTTAATCTCACTTATATCTTTATTTCCCACGATTTAAGTGTCGTCAGATTTATGAGCGATCGGATTATGGTGATGAATAAAGGTAAAATTGAGGAAATGGGTACAGCTAACCAAATTATTAACTCTCCCCAAAGTGATTACACCCGCAAACTTATCGCTTCCATTCCCCAATTTACCGAAAGTCTTGCTAGTTAAGTAGCTGGTTATAATTGAATTAAAAATGGATTTTAGCTTCGATCCCCCCTGCCCCCCTTGATAAGGGGGGTGCCGATCCCCCCTGCCCCCCTTGATAAGGGGGGTGTCTGACAACTTTTAACACCTACCTACTTAAAATTAGCCATCAAACCTAAAGGATTAGCTGCCTCTAATTGTGCCGCTAATCCTAACAAAGTGATTTCATCAGCAGGTTTGCCCACTAACTGAATTGCCACGGGTAAACCCTGACTATCAACCCCTGTGGGTAAAGCAATCGCAGGTAAACCACTCGCATTAGCAATCGGAGAAGGGGCAATCCAACCAATCATCTTATTAACCGCTTCTTCCGGTGGTAAATTTTCCCACTCACCAATTCCGGGGGGTTGATGTAGGAAAATGGGCAAAAGTAAGACATCAAAATTATCAAACATCGCCACAATTTGCCGCGAAATAACGTGCATCTGCCGCACCGCTTGCAGGTATTCCCCCGCGCTGCCAGAATTCTCTAATAACCATTGGTTAAGGGGACTTAATAACTCCTTCGGAATTCCCGTCGCTGCCGTCCCCGCTTGCCAAATACGCCGAAAAGGAGCGATTAAAGCCTGTAAATCGGGAGAATACTCCGTTAAGTGATGCCCCATACCCTCTAAAATTTTAGCCGTCTCGATCACAGCATTTTTATAGACGGCAGCCGCTTCGCCGAAGGGGGATATGGAAGTAGAAAAAGCGATTCTTAGGGGTTTTACGCCTCTCTGAGTGGCTTCTAGGAAAGAAAAGGGCGGATCGGGTAGCCAGTAGGGATCGCCCGTCGTATAGCCCGAAATCACGGTAAGCAGCGCCGCCCCATCTGCCACCGTCTTAGAAAGAGTGCCGTTAGTGGCGATACCGCTTTGAAATTCCCCCACCGGGGCATAGGAAACGCGCCCGCGACTGGGTTTTATCCCCACCAAACCGCAACAACCCGCCGGAGTACGAATGGAACCGCCACCGTCGGAACCCTGGGCAATCGGGCAGAAACCCGCCGCTACCGCCGCCGCCGCACCGCCACTGGAACCTCCTGCGGTATAATCGCGGTTGAAGGGGTTACGAGTCGGCAAAAAACCCGGATTTTCGGTGTAGGGAAAGGAACCTAGCTGGGAAGTGGCAGTTTTGCCCAGAAGGATAAAACCCGCCATTTTCATTCTGGTGACGATTCCTTCGTCGTATTGGGCAATATTTCCCTGTAAAGCGGCGACTCCGTAACTAACCGGCATTCCGGCGACGGCATTTAAGTCTTTAATGGCGGTGGGAACTCCAAAAAAAGGCGGTAATTCGGCAGTAGCGGCGATTTGACTTAATTGTTCCGTTTGGGCGCCCGCGGTTGCTAGGGCGCTTTCCCTGGCGACATGGACAAAACTACCAATTTGACAGTCAAATTTCTCAATTCTGTCGAGGTATAAATGGGTTAATTCTAGGGGGGAGATTTGTTTAGTGCGAATCAGTTGGGCTAATTCTAGGGCAGATTTTTGCAATAATTCATCACTCATGAGCGATCGAGGTAAAATAGGTAAGTGAAAATAATTATATTCGTTAGTGGCAAGATGGTTTTAAAAGAAAAAGAAAAAGAAAAAAAAAGTCCATTTCCGTCAAAATTTCCCTATCCCCTATCCCCCCTTGTCTTGGAAAATTATGACCCCACAGTTAATTGAAATTCTCTCGGCTGACGAAATTCGTCGCACTATTACCCGTTTGGCTTCCGAAGTTATCGAAAAAAGTGGCGATTTAAATAACTTGATTTTGATCGGTATCTACACGCGAGGAGTGCCTTTAGCTAATTTAATTGCTAATCAAATTGAGAGCTTAGAAGGGGTAAAAGTTCCCGTGGGAGCGATCGATATTACCTTCTATCGCGACGATCTCGATCGCATTAAAACCCGCACTCCTGCTAAAACCAAAATGCCCCTAGATGTCACGGGAAAAACCGTGATTTTAGTCGATGATGTTATCTATAAAGGTCGCACGATCCGCGCCGCTTTCAATGCTATTATTGAGTATGGCAGACCGCAAAAAATCCGCTTATTAGTCCTCGTTGATCGTGGTCATCGGGAATTACCAATTCACCCGGATTTTACGGGCAAAAAACTACCCACCGCAGCCGAGGAACAGGTAAAAGTTTATCTACAAGAGATTGACGGCAAAGATGGGGTGGAATTAATCAAATAAACAGAGGATTGGTAACTAATCCCCGGAGGAAAATAAACAGAATTGCATCGATAATTAGGTAGGCGTTAAAAATTATCAGACACCCCCCTTATCAATGGTAGGGTTGATTCATGAATCAACCCTACCTTATCAAGGGGGGCAGGGGGGATCGAACCTAAAATCCATTAGACCTCTTGTAAAAATCAAAAATTGTTGTTAGGGTTAGGAGTCAGTAGCCAGTAGTCAGTAGTCAGGAGAATTAAGAATGAATAATAATCAGTTAAATGGTCTATTTACAGAATTTATGCCATTTAATCCTTATTTTTGCCGTTTTTGAACCCTGAAAAATTAATTATGCAAGAGGTCTATTTTTAATTTAATTATAACCAGCTACTTAATAGCCACAAAAATATCACTTCTTGAGGTTTTTTCCTGTTTAAAACACCGAACAAATTTAACCACTGAATCACCAAAGTCTGCTGAAGCTTTTACCCTGTATATATTTGCTAAATAAAAAAATCATCTATTTTTAGGGCAAGGTAAAAGCAGCAATTACGGGATAATGATCGGAAGGAATAAGATTCAACCAACGGGAAGGATCGACTTTTGCCCAATCTAACTGTAAACGGTTATCATAATAAATTGTATCGATGGCTAAATAAGGGGTATCGGTGTAATTATTAAAGCTCATTTGTTCGGCTAATTCCAAATCGGCTAAAGCATCCTTTAATCTAATTTCTGACTGGAGAGGTTGAGTTAAAATCTGACGGGGTAATCGTTGAGAATTAACATTAAAATCACCCGTTAAAAATAGGTAATCTTCTGTTAAATCTAGTTGACAAAAATGCTCTTGTATGCACTTAGCACCTAAGTCCTTAGCTTTGTCGCTATAGTAATCGAGATGGGTATTATAAAACTGCAAAGTTTGCCCCTCAAGAGTGCGAAATTTAGCCCCCGTTACCATGCGGGGATAAGGATTACCCCAAGCTTCAGTGATACTGCCAACAATATCAGGAGTTTCTGATAGCCAAAATTCGTATATTTCTAAACATTTTAACCGACTTGGTTGATATAAAATCGCACAATGTTCATCTAATCCTGTCCCCCTGCGATCACTGCCTAAACTTTGATATTTTGGCAATAAACGGTGTAGATCCAATAATTGATTAGCGCGAGCTTCCTGAGTACCAATTATATCGGGAGAATAGTGAGCAATTAGAGCCGCTACTGCTTCCCTTCTTACTCGCCAATTACGCTCATCAGGATCGGGTTTATCGTAGCGAATATTAAAGGACATTGCTGTTAGTTTCATAGGAAAATGGAGAATGAGGAAGGGAATCGGGAGTGGGAAGTGGGGAAGTGGGGAAGTGGGAAGTGGGGAAGTGGGGAAGTGGGGAAGTGGGAAGTGGGGAAGTGGGGAAGTGGGGAAGTGGGGAAGCTGTCTCATCACCCTATCACCCCAAAACCCTCCGCAACGCGCACGCAGTGACCACCCTATCACCCTATCTCCTGAATACTGAATACTGACTCCTGACTCCGGTTCTTCGCTACTTGGTATGGTTCGATAGGGGGGCATAAATCGACTAAATCCTTATCTGGCAAGAGACTTAATTGATTAGTTCGCTCTAGAGCAAAAACAATTGACAAAAATCGCTAAATGCCTTTCTCTATAAGGGTTCCATCCCTTATAACCCCCGTCCATTG